>JAPZAS010000031.1 GCA_027460525.1 Candidatus Methanoperedens sp. | reverse complement strand
TATTAATAATTAAATTTAGTAGCAACGGATTCTCGCTTTCCTATTAAATTTCTCTTCCTATTGCATTCTCTTCGCGTCCTTTGAGTCTTTTACCGGTTCATGTTAAACCAATCCTTGGAAAAATTTGTAGAGGGCGTTAAGATTCTAATGAATTCGCTAAAAAAAATAGAAGCGGGAAATTCCCGTTTAATCCATTCCGCCCATTCCACCACCCATGCCTCCGGGTGGCATGCCTCCTGCAGGCACGGATTTGCTTGACAGCACATCATCTATTCTCAGGATCATGGTGGCTGCTTCCGTAGCAGAATCGATAGCCTGTGTTTTTACCCTGAGAGGCTCAACCACGCCTTCTTTCCACATGTCCACGACTTTTCCCGTGAATACATTGAGACCTGCGGTATTCTTGCCCTTCTCATGCTGGCTTCGCATCTCCACAAGGATATCAATGGGGTCAAGACCTGCATTCTCAGCCAGGGTTCTTGGGATGATTTCAAGCGCCTCGGCAAATTTTGCGACTGCCAGCTGTTCCCTGCCTATTAATGTGGCTGAGTATTCCCGCAGGCGCAGTGCCAGTTCAACCTCTGGAGAACCGCCTCCAGCTACAAGTGTCTCATCCTCGATTGCAACTCCAACAACACGCAATGCGTCATGAAGCGCACGCTCGGCTTCATCCACAACGTGCTCGGTTCCTCCGCGAAGGATAATGGAGACTGCCTTGGGGTTGTGACACCCGGTAACATATGTCAATGCCTCCTCACCGATCTTTTTCTCTTCTACAAGATCCGCTTTTCCAAGATCAGATTCGCCGATTTCCTTCAGGCCTGTCAGTATCTTTGCACCGGTTGCGCGTGCCAGTTTTTCCATGTCGCTCTTCTTCACGCGCCTTGCTGCGTAAATGCCTGCTTTTGCAAGATAATGCTGTGCTATGTCATCTATTCCCTTCTCAACAAAGACCACATTCGCGCCGCTATCGATCACTTTGCTGACCATATCATGCAACATCTGTTCTTCCTGGTCAAGGAATAACTGGAGCTGGTCGGGTGTTTTTATTGAAATCTCGGCTTTAACTTCCGTCTTTTTGATCTCGAGGGCTTCGTTGAGCAGAAGTATTCTGGCATCATGGACATTCTTTGGCATGTTGGTATGGACTCTTTCCTTATCGATTACCATGCCTTCGATCAGCTCTGATGCTTCTACACTGCCACCCACTTTCTTCTCAACTTTGATATCTTCAACATCTGCTGTATATTTACCATTCTCTTTTTCAACCACCGCTAATATGGCATTTACCGCAAGGTCGGCGAAAACGTCCTTGGACGCTTCAGCTCCTTTTCCGGTGATCGCTGTCACAGCGATTTTCAATAATAAATCCTTATCTTCCAGGGTCACTGGTTTTGCAAGGGTTTTAAGGATTTCTTTTGCTTTTGCCGATGCAAGCCTATATCCGCTGGCGATGACTGTGGGATGCACACCCTGCTCTAAAAGTTCTTCAGCATTCTTCAGGAATTCACCTGCAAGCACTGCTGCCGTTGTTGTGCCATCTCCGACCTCATCATCCTGGGTCTTTGCGACTTCTACGATCATCTTGGCTGCCGGATGCTCGATGTCCATTGCCTGAAGAATAGTCGCACCATCATTCGTGATTACGATATCTCCCAGCGAGTCCACGAGCATTTTATCCATACCCTTTGGTCCCAGGGTCGCCCTTACCGCTGCGGCTACAGCCCTGGCAGCCATGATATTGTTATGCTGCGCTTCTCTTCCTTTTGTTCTTTGACTGCCTTCTCTTAGAATATAGATTGGCTGTCCTGCTAATTGTCCTGTCATAAATATCCTCCATCTCGATCGTAAACCGGTCTTCAACCTTCGTGCCGGGGCACGAAAATCACAAAGTCTGGATGCTTAAAAGGGATTCAAGCCCGGGCGGGAAGCAAATCCATAGTTATTCCGCACACAGTTTTACCTGTTGTTTGGTGTTCTATATCATTCTAAACTTACGAGATTACCACGCAGGTTTAGATAATGATCACCCGGTTTACTCTCCATTTTATATGTATAGCGTTAATGGCATTTATAATTTTGGTTATCGGAACTGATAATTCTCATAGCCATACATGTGTGCGCTCTCCAGAGGAGTGACACAGGCTTATCTTCTCTTTTTGCCGAACAGATAAGCCAATGAAAGTATGGCTATTCCAAGTGCAAATTCAAAACCCGGTACCTTATTTGTCGGTGCAGGCACCGGAGTAGCCGTGCCTATTGGCTTAGCTGGAGTTCCCGTTACCATACCTGTGGTTGTGCCCGCCGGAGTAGCCGTAACTGTTGGATTAACTGGAGTAGCCGTAACTGTTGGATTAACTGGAATAGCCGTGCCTGTTGGCTTAGCCGGAGTTCCTGTTACCATACCTGTGGTTGTTATTGTCGGGGTGTTTGTCGGGTTAACGCCAGAAGACGGGGCGGTGATAACATTGGCAGTTAATGTAACCGCTGTCTGTGCCAGCGCTCTGCCGTTTAGCGTTGCGCCAGTGTTCAGCGAAATCAGCGTTTTAGATAAGATAATTCCCTTGAAGTCAGACGTGGTTCCAAGGGTCGTTTTGCCGGCGACCTGCCAGAAGATGTTCCCGGCCTGTGCGCCCCCGCTAAGAGTAACTTTGGCACCGTTGTCCACGGTGAGATCTTGCGCTATCTGGAAGATCCAGACATCATTTGCGCCGCCCGATAGAGTGACACCACCTGCGGGGATTTTAACACCTGTCCCCCACTTATAAAGACCAGGGGTGAGTGTCATCCCGCCGATATTTCCGGCACCCAGTTCAGTATGATCGGGTGATGTCCGTCTGGCTGCATCGGTGTACGCTGTTTCCATGTCGCTTACGGCCGTGGTCATAGTAGATGGAGTTGGAGGCGCATAGTTGGCTGCATATACTTTTCCCGTCACTACAGATGACGTCGAAAATTCATTCGAGGCATCCATTATTAACCCAAATCCGGTTATGGCAGTGCTGGCGATTGGACTCACTCCAATGTCTCCAACAATCGAGGTCGTGCCAGTGGTTGAGATTCCTGATTTTGCCAGAATCACGAAATTGCCGGCTGTTCCAAGATCTACCGGCGCCTGCGTCACGCCCGCCGTTCCTGCCGCCAATCCCAAAATAATCAGTGTCAGCAGCACAGTAATTATATTTTTGAAAATAGTAGATTCTTTATTCATAATTACCATTTTCCTCCCAAAAAATTATACTAGTTCAGAAATATTACTTTCCAAAGACCTTCTTGATCTGGCCAATCTTTTCTTGAACTTTGCCGGCTATCTTTTCGTCTTTGCCTTCTGTTTCCAGGTCGGGATTCTTGCTGAGTTTCCCGGCGATTTCCTTTATCTCCCCTTTCACTTTGTGGATCTTGCCTTCTGCCTGATCCTGTGTACTACTTTTCATGAAATTCCTCCGTTGTATACTTATATTAATCTTGCAGCGTAATCACAGCTATGTCAGGAGCCTAAGCCGAATAATTCAGAGAATTATCGGTATTATCTACCGTTATAACTGCCACTCGATATTATTTATTATTAATGTATACTATAAAAATATATCGGTGGTTACCAACGCCTACCTAAAACTGATGGCAATTTATTTCACACTATTGTAACATGTTAAATAGCTGAAATCAAAGAGCCTGCTTTTGCTCCATACGTTCATCAACGTGCCTCTGGATGATATTTATTGATTCTGCCCATCTCCTTTCCTCTGAATAATGGATGGTCAAACTTCAGTAATGTTATGCAAATATATTATCTTACTATACTGAGGTCAGAACGCCATATGGAATACATGAAGCAGCATTATAAGGACCGCACCGGGAATTCCCCCGAGTGCGCAAATCAATACTACTGTAGCGGTATAAGCAATGTCCAGTTTAAAAATAATGTTGCCCATAGCAAGAAGAATGAGGCCCAGTATTGAATTTACAATCAGGTACTTTGCAGCCTTCAAAACAATATATATAACAATCACAGCTATAATTGCCAAAAATAAGATTATTGTCTCGACTGCCATGAATGGTAAAAGGAATCTTATATTTATTAAGCATTTTGGCTCCTCTAATTTAACTGCATTTTAATATTATGCGCATTCAACTATGAAGTCCAGAAATATTTGGTTTTATATGCTCATCTTCCGGTACGGGGAGAAAGAATGAAGTTGTAAAATTAACTGAGAGCCAAAAACAAGCGAAAAGATTATTAGCACTTGGTACAAATCACATCTATGGGAGGTTAGATTTATGGACCTATTCTGGACAATAGTTGTAATTCTGGTGATCCTCTGGCTATTGGGATTTTCGCTCGGTTTACTTGGTGGCATAATCCATATATTGCTGGTCGTTGCCATTATCGTGATACTGGTCAGAATCATCCAGGGACGCAAACCATTGTAGCCATTCCTGTTAGAAGAGCCGGGGAAATGTAACATAGAAGAGCTTATTAAAAATGATAAAAGAGACTTATTATAACCAATTTAAAGGATGGGGAACCGAGATTCCCGAAGAGGCACATAAAATAAAGGTAATGCGAAACAATGGAAGTTCTCTCGCGCCGTCCTGGGAACTTCTAAGAGATTGGCAGGCAGAAAGAATAAGATGGGAAGAATATGAAGAGCGATTCAGAAATGAAATGTTAGCTTCAGTGGAAGCAAGGAAAATTATGAAAGATCTTAAAATGCTTTCAAAAGACGTTGATGTTTATCTTATATGCTCCTGCCATAACAAAGAAAACCACTGCCACAGGTTTATTTTAATAGACATGATAAACAAGCTTTAACAGAGGCTTTATTTTTTCATTCGGACACAGCTAAAATATTACTTGAGGGATGGAATGCATTTTTCATAATGCGAGCAAGTTTCAGAACATCCGCATAGAGACATTCTATTTATTCTACAATCGGGAATATTCATGAATCTTCTTTGCGCTGCTCCAAGTTCAGCAATATCCCTCTTTAAATATCCAAAATCGCTACAATCTTCTTTTATAATCATTTTTTCTACCTCTTGAGATGCAATCATTTCCAAGAGCTATATACTTATGTTAATCAAGAATAAATTAACAGGACCGAATTTACCCAATGTGTATATATGCAACATTATAAAAAGAGTAATCCAATGGATCAACCCCCTCTGGCATTCTGGAGCTTCCCTGCTGCTGAACTGCTTGGACAACTCCAGACAACACCGCAGGGCATTACTGGCGATGAAGCACAGCAGCGACTCGCACGTTATGGCTCCAATCTCCTGACGCCCAAAAGAAGAACGGATGCACTTTCGCTTTTACTTACACAATTCAAAAGTCCCATTACCCTCATCCTTCTCTTTGCAGCAGGTTTGTCATTTTTCCTGCATGAACATGTTGACGTTTTCATTATCCTTGCAATCGTTTTCATAAGCGGCCTTCTTGGATTCTGGCAGGAACGAGGAGCTGCCAATGCAGTCGAGAAGTTACTCGCTATCGTGCAGATAAAAGCTATGGTGCTGCGTGATGGAAGCCCGGGAGAAATTCCGGTCGAAGAGATCGTGCCCGGGGATGTTATTATCCTCAACGGTGGAGATATCATTCCAGGAGACTGTCTGATCCTGGAATCCAAAGATTTATTTGTCGATGAAGCGACGCTGACAGGCGAAACATATCCGGTAGAAAAGTCGGCCGGGGAACTGGTGAAAGAAACACAGCTTGGCCGGCGTGGGAACTCGCTTTTCATGGGCACCCATGTGGTGAGCGGCAGCGCGAAAGTGGTAGTTGTCCGCACTGGGACTGAAACCGAATTCGGTAAGGTTTCCGAACGGTTGAAACTGCGGCCGCCGGAGACGGAGTTTGAACGTGGTGTCCGGCGGTTCGGGTATTTCCTTATGGAAATTACGCTCCTGTTGGTAATTGCAATTTTTGCAATCAACGCCTATCAGGCACGCCCAATTCTGGAATCACTCCTTTTTTCCTTAGCACTCGCTGTTGGGCTGACCCCTCAACTGTTACCGGCGATTATCAGCGTGAACCTTGCACACGGCGCAAAGCGCATGGCACAGCATAAAGTGATCGTTAAACGCCTTGCCTCCATTGAAAATTTTGGCAGTATGAACGTTCTCTGTTCAGATAAGACCGGCACTCTGACCGAAGGGGTAGTGCGGGTGCACTCCACTCTTGATGTTGAAGGAAAGGAGAGCGAAAAAGTTCTTTTCTATGCTTATCTCAATGCTTTTTTCCAGACTGGTTTTGCGAACCCGATAGACAGCGCGATCCGGAGCTTTAGCCAGTTTAAGATGCCTGGCTACCAGAAACTGGATGAAGTGCCGTACGATTTCGTCCGTAAGCGACTGAGCATCCTTGTCTCAAAAGATGATAAGCACCTGATGGTGACCAAAGGCGCTCTGCAGAATGTGCTGGCTGTCTGTTCCTCAGCAGAAATTTCCAATGGAAAGATCGCGGATATAGCTACCGTGAAGGAACAGATTCAGCAGTGCTATGAGAAGCAGAGCAGTAAGGGTTTGCGCATATTGGGAGTTGCTTACAGGGATATCGGGTCTGATTCGATTATAACCAAAGACCATGAAGCAGCGATGACGTTCTTAGGGTTCATTGTTCTATTCGATCCGCCGAAGCCTGGAATTGCCGATACTATAAATCAATTACATCATCTCGGTATTACATTGAAGATCATCACAGGAGACAACAAACTGGTTGCTGCCAATGTCGGCAAACAAGTGGGATTGACTGGACCTTCCATACTTACAGGCCAGGACGTTCGCCAGATGAGCGATGAGGCACTCCTTGGGAGGGTGAATGATGTAAATATCTTTGCGGATATTGAACCAAATCAGAAGGAACGCATCATCCTGGCTCTAAAGAAGACCGGAAATGTTGTGGGCTATATGGGGGATGGAATTAATGACGCGTCAGCTCTCCATGTTGCAGATGTTGGCATCTCAGTTGACAGCGCGGTAGATGTTGCCAAAGATGCGGCCGATATTGTGCTGCTGGAAAAGGATTTAGGTGTTCTTGTGCAGGGGGTGCGTGAAGGGAGAATGACATTTGCCAATACCCTCAAATATGTTTTCATGGCCACGAGCGCCAATTTCGGGAACATGTTCAGCATGGCTGGAGTATCGCTTTTCTTGCCTTTTCTCCCCCTGTTGCCCGGACAGATCCTGCTCACCAATCTCATGACGGATATCCCGGAGATGACCATCGCTACTGATAGCGTGGACGGCGAAATGGTTGATCATCCCAGGCGATGGGACATAGGGTTCATCCGCAATTTTATGCTGGTCTTTGGAATCTTGAGTTCCGTATTCGACATTCTTACATTCGGCGCTTTGTTTTTCATCCTCCATGCTGCAACGGACCAATTCAGGACCGGCTGGTTTATGGAATCTGTTATTTCAGCTTCGATGATTGTGCTTGTTATTCGCACAAAAAAACCTTTCTTCAAGAGCATACCCGGAAAGTATCTGTCCGCAGCCACACTGCTGATCGTCGCAAGCGCGTCTCTTTTCCCTTTCATGCCAATCGGGAAAGTATTTGGATTCAGTCAGCTTCCGATTTCATTCCTTCTTATTATGGGATTGATTGTTGCCTTTTACATCATCGCGGCAGAAATAGTGAAAGCGGTATTTTACAGGAGGGTAAAATTTTAAAGTAAATCCGTTGAGAAAGCTATCAATATTTCATAATCATTAGAAATGCGTGGGATGGTCAGGCACGTGGCGTTTGTGTCCTGCATAATGTTTATCTTAACGTATGCATCAAAATGATGCACTTAGATCAGGTAGGCAAGGAAATTCAAGATGATACAAAAACAACGATGTTCATGGCCGAATGATAATCCATTGATGATAGAATACCATGATAAAGAATGGGGCGTGCCGGTCCATAATGATATAAGATTGTTTGAGTTTCTTATTTTAGAGGGAGCGCAGGCAGGGCTAACATGGGAGACTATTTTACGGAAGCGAGAGAATTATCGTAAAGCTTTTTCTGACTTTAATCCGGCTAAGATATCACACTATACGGAAGTCGACGAGGAACGTTTGCTGGCTGATACGGGTATTGTCCGTAATCGTCTGAAAGTTCGAGCTACAATCATAAACGCTGGAAAATTTCTTGAGGTTCAAAAAGAGTATGGCAGCTTCGATAAATATATCTGGCAATTTGTTGGCGGTAAATCAATAATGAATGAATTCAGATCTTTATCAGAAATACCGCCGAAAACCAAAGAATCTGATGCAATGAGTAA
This sequence comes from Candidatus Methanoperedens sp., assembly GCA_027460525.1. Lineage (NCBI taxonomy): Archaea > Methanobacteriati > Methanobacteriota > Methanomicrobia > Methanosarcinales > Candidatus Methanoperedentaceae > Candidatus Methanoperedens > Candidatus Methanoperedens sp. The sequence continues at coordinate 45,356 of JAPZAS010000031.1, read as the reverse complement.
AGACCTAAAAAAACGTGGATTCAAATTTGTCGGCTCTACGATTTGTTATGCTTTTATGCAGGCGGTAGGAATGGTGAATGATCACACAACTGACTGTTTTCGGTATAACATTCTTTCATAGTTGTTGTTTGAGAGATACCTATAATTAGAGAAATGCTAATGGAATACCGAGATATTTTAACCGACAACAGAATTAAAAAACAAAGGACTGAAGATTTATGGATGTGCGCAAAGCAATACAATCAAGACGAAGCATAAGGGCGTATGATTCCCGTGAGGTTGAAGAGGATAAATTGGTGAGGGTTCTCGATTCTGGAAGACTTTCTCCCTCAGCAGGGAACCGCCAGGAGCGCAGATTTATCGTAATAAGAGATGCCAGAAAACGACAATTGCTTTCAGAAGCAGCAAGAAACCAGAAATTCGTGGCCGAGGCACCAGTAGTAATTGCAGCCTGCTCAGTTGAATCAGAATATGTAATGTCCTGCGGCCAGCCTGCTTATCCAATTGACACCGCAATTGCCGTGGATCATATGACCCTCCAGTCGGTCGAAGAAGGACTGGGTACATGCTGGATAGGCGCATTCGATGAAAAAAAGGTCAAAGAAATATTAGGCATCCCGGATAATGTACGGGTGGTTGCTCTTCTGCCTCTTGGCTATCCCTCAGCTATCCCGCGCCCTTCATCGCGAAAAAGCCTTGATGAAATCGTTATGTGGGAGAAATGGAGCATTTGAAGCATTTACAGAAGTTGTAAACTACGCAGGGCTGAAGCCCTGAGCGTTTGAGGTTTCCAGTAAAAAGTTGCATATTGTTTTTCCATCGAAGATTTTTGTACCCATAAAAACATTCGGGACTTTACAAAATAATTCAACGAGAGAAGCTTTATCTATAATTAACTGTAACATAATTACGAGAGAGGAATAGTAATTTATTGTTCCAATCTTGATAAGATCTGGGAGTAAAATATACCGCAAATAGTTGTAATCTATCCAAGTACGTCAGGAAATACAAAAACAACGGCGGTGCAGCGTTTGGCTAATCACTGGAAATGATGGAAAAGATGGATTGGGAGAATTATAATGAGTAACAAGAATCAAGAAAAGAAATTAACTACTGCCTTTGGGATACCTGTCGCTGACGATCAGAATAGCCTTACTGCCGGAGAACGAGGGCCTGTCCTGATGCAGGATGTTCACCTGCTGGAGAAGTTAGCTCACTTTAATCGTGAACGCATCCCTGAACGTGTTGTGCATGCAAAAGGAGCAGGTGCAGGTGGATACTTTGAGGTTACCGCAGATGTTACCATGTACACCAAGGTAAAGTTCCTTTCTGAAGTCGGCAAGCGAACCGAGGTATTTGCCCGGTTTTCAACTGTGGGGGGAGAAAAGGGATCAGCAGATGCCGAGCGTGATCCAAGGGGATTTGCGGTGAAATTTTATACCGAGGAAGGAAACTATGATCTTGTCGGAAATAATACCCCGGTTTTTTTCATACGTGACCCTTTAAAATTTCCGGACTTCATACACACGCAGAAGCGTAACCCTGCCACCAACTGCAAGGATCCGGATATGTTCTGGGATTTCCTTTCCCTGACGCCTGAATCAATTCACCAGGTAACCATACTCTTTTCAGATCGCGGCATTCCGGCCACGTTTCGAAATATGAATGGCTACGGCAGTCACACTTTCAAGTGGTATAACGAGAAGGATGAATATTTCTGGGTGAAATATCATTTCAAGACCGATCAGGGAATAAAGAATCTTACCCGGCAGGAAGCAGAGATCATGCGTGCCAAGGACCCTGACCATGCTACAAGGGATCTATTTTTGGCTATCGAAAGGGGAGATTTCCCGTCATGGACAGTCCAGATGCAGATAATGACGCCTGAGCAGGCAGAAGATTACCGTTTTGATATCCTTGATGTAACTAAAGTCTGGCCCCATGCCGACTTTCCGCCCATTGAAATTGGAAAGATGGTTTTGAACCGGAATCCTGAAAATTATTTTGCCGAAGTTGAACAGGCTGCATTTTCCCCGGGAAACCTTGTGCCTGGTATTGCCGCCTCACCTGATAAGATGCTTCAGGGCCGTCTTTTCTCGTATCATGATACCCATATCCACAGACTGGGACCGAACTACCACCTGCTGCCAGTAAATGCACCGAAAAATGCACCTGAGAACAGCTATCAGCGTGATGGATTCATGCGCACTGATTCAAACAGTGGTGGCAGCCCGAATTACTGGCCGAACAGTTTCAATGGGCCTGAGCCTGATATTTCTGCAAAAGAACCTCCTATCGAGATCTCAGGGCGTGCAGATCATTACCCATATACGCATCCCAACAATGATTTTGTTCAGGCCGGCAACCTGTATCGTGATGCGATGACCGAACAGGATCGTGAGAACCTGGCAGGTAATATTATCAGTCATCTTGGTGGAGCGCAAAAGCGTATTCAACTGCGCCAGACTGCTCTATTTTTCAAGGCAGACCCTGATTATGGTCGTCGGGTGGCTGAGGGACTTAAACTGGATATAAAAGAAGTTGAGAATTTGGCTAAGATGTCAAATGATGAACGGGTGAAAGCAACATCATAGATACTCTTTTCCTGCTTTTTCAAAATACATTTTATTTTCAACACCTTATGCTGCTATGCATATAGTCCCCCAACGTTAAAAAATATAAAAGCCATTCCACCATGCCCTGAAGCACGCTGGAATGGAACTGGAATTATATATCGAAGTACTGGTAGAACTCGTACGGCGTGGGTCTTATCGAGTTCTGCTTGTATTCCTCGGATTTGAGCTCTATCCACATATCGATGGCATCACCCGGGAAGATCGGCTCAAGGAATTTCCTGTCAGACTCCAATTCACCAAGTGCCTCAAGCAACGAGCCCGGGCACTCCTTGATTCCCATCTGCTTCCTGCGCTCAGGCGTGAGGTGATAGATGTTCTCATCGCACGGGTCTCCGGGGTCGGTCTTTCTCTTGATGCCGTCAAGCCCTGCTGCAGTGAGCGCGGCAAACGCAAAATAGGTATTGCAGCTCGTATCAGGCGGTCTGAACTCGATTCTCTTCGGAGCCTCCTTGCCCTTCTCATACACAGGCACCCTTATGCTTGCCGAGCGGTTGCGCTTGCTCCATGCGATATAGACAGGAGCCTCGTAGCCAGGAACAAGCCTCTTGTATGAGTTCGTGGTGGGCGAGGTGATGGCGCACAGTGCCCTTGAATGTTCCATCAGTCCGCCGATGTAGTAGCGGCAGGTCTGCGATATCTCCGCATACTCGTCGTCCGGGTCATAGAAGGTATTCCTCCCTTTCTTCCAGAGCGACTGGTGGATATGCATGCCTGAGGCATTGTCGCCGAATATCGGCTTTGGCATGAAGGTGGCGATCATTTTCATATTGTATGCCACGTTCTTGACCACGTTCTTGTACGTGAGCACGTTATCAGCCATCTTCGTGAGCGTGTCGTACTTCATATCGATCTCGCACTGTCCTGCGGTGGCTACCTCGTGGTGGTGCGCATCGCAGATTATGCCGAAGTAGTCGTAGAGCAGCCCTGTTACCTCGCTGCGGTATTCCTGCAGTGTGTCCTGTGGGGGTGCGGGGTAGTAGCCTTCCTTGAACCTTATCGGGTGGTTTATGCCGCTCGTTTGCGACCAGGGGGCTTCTTTTGATTCTATCTCGTATCCGGTGCCAGACCAGGCATCGCGTGCCGAGGAGAAGCTTGGATACATCCTGAACGAGTCGAACACGAAGAACTCAAGCTCGGGTCCCCAGTATGAGAGGTCAAAACCCGCTTTGTTTACAGCCTGCTCTGCCCTCTGCGCTATGTGCCTGGGGTCGCGTGAGAACCGCGGTCCTCCGAAGGCATCGTAGAGGTCGCATATCAGGCGGAGCGTCCTGTGCGGCGTGTTGTCGGTCCATGGGAGGATGGCGCAGGTACTCGGGTCTGGGAACATCCTCATATCAGACTCGAAGATGGCCTTAAAGCCCTTGATGGAAGAGCCGTCCAGCTTTCCTATGCCGTCTGTGAAATCTTCTTCTTTCAATGTGTATGAAGGGATCGTGATGTGCTGTATGTAGCCAGGGATGTCCATGAACTGGAGGTCTACCCATTTTACGGTCTTTTCTTTTATGAATTCCAGAAGCTTTTGCGGTGTTGGTGTTGATGATGACATTATTCTTTCTCCTGTGTTTATGGTCCCCACATATCCTTATTCGGTTCCATTGCATATTCGCCAGTTGAGCCCAAGTTTTAACTGTTACAATCCAAGTTTTAACTGTTACAATGTATGTTATTTACCCAACTTGAGAGACGACTCAAATGAAGGATACACTGAGACCGACCATAGGCTACCGTTTATATACTTAAATAGTTTTTCTTTTCCGTTTCAGGTTATAGTTCTTATATTGCTTTTGACCATAACACCCCACATGGAAATCCGGCTATCCCGCCCGTGCGTTGAAGACCGCTCACGGTATATTGCAGAGTGCCACCTCGGAAAAAGACTGGTTATGGAGAAATTGTGCGACGTCCTGAGACGCACTGGCGTAAAGGAGCTGAAGTGCTCGATACGGCTTGGCGTTGCACGCTTTGAACTGGAAGGAAGGAGCGTGATGTTATACCAGAGTGGGAGAGTGGATATCCGGAGAATCCAGAACACCGGCGAAGCCCGGGACGTATTGGAACAGATAATATCTCTTGTGAAGGACGCCTTCAGCGATATATCTTCTTAGAGAACTCGCCTATGGTATTGCTGGTTTTTTGGACATAGGCATCCATCTTTTTATCAAGATGCTCTTCAACACCTTTGATGTTTATCCTGATTGACCGCTCCTTTGCGTCAAGTGAGGCTTCAAGCTTCTGCAATCTGTTGCTGACGAACAATAACATTGCCGCCAGCGAACCGATAAGAAGCATGGCAGATATGATGATAACAGCGTCAGAATCGCCAAGACGGATGAGCCATTTATAAGTCAATACTATTGAAGACAGTGTCATAACCACGGCAAGAACAATATCTTTTGTTTCCATTCGACCACCTCTTTATAATAACTCTTCTCGATATATATAGATTTAGCTGTACGAGGTGCAGAAAAGAATGTGTAAACAAATATAAGCAATAACAAACCAATATAATTCCTGTGAAGTTAAATGATATCAAAGAATAGGTATGAGAACATCGTATTAAAAGAAATTCAGGGGCTTTCTCAAAGTGAATTATTTAAAGTTATAAAAACTATACACTTTCTTAAACAGGAAATTTTAATGAATAAAAAAGGGAATGTTGCAGAAATCCTTAAATTCGCAGGAATCTGGAAGGATATTCCTCAGAATAAGTTAGATATTTTCTCAGAAATTTTGAAAGAACGACAAAAATTCAGCGAAGGAAGGTCGGTCTTTGGATAGTTTCACGTTGGATACGGACATTGTTATAGAAATTCTTCGTGGGAACCAGAAAGCAATAAAGAAGATGAAGAGTCTTCCGCAAAACACTTTAATTTGTATAACGGGTCTGACAGTTTATGAATTATATAAAGGTGTTTTATCCGTAAGGAATACGAAGCTGGAGAGTGATGTGAGAAAATTTATAGAGAGTGTTGAGGTTCTTCAGCTTGATTCGGATATTGAGAAAGCAGCAGGGGAAATCTACGTATATCTTAGAAAGAAGGGAGAACTTATAAACGATGCAGATATCCTGATTGCGGCTACCGTTTTAGCCAACAATAGCGTGCTGGTCACAAATAACGAGGAGCATTTCAAAAGAATAGAGTCTTTAAAACTTGAAAATTGGCTCCAATAGCAAGGGATAGAATATTGTAACAGGATTAGGTTACGCGATAGTAGGTATATCATGGGCCCGCTGAGATTCGAACTCAGGATCTCCGCTGTGTGAGAGCGACGTCATAGCCGACTAGACCACGAGCCCGGTGAATTGCTGTTTGATGGCATGTATTCCTAATAAGATTTTGCATTCCTTGTTTTATCCTTCCTCCTCATCATACATAACATTTAAATACCCTTATCATTATAATGACAGAGTATGGGAAGGAGACTACGCACTGCGTGTGTGAATCCTTTTCTATCAGGAGAAAACAATGGCGAAAATAATGCACGTTCAAACAGTTCTTGTGGTGGAGGATATCGAAGCCCTGAAAATTAAAACAGGCGAAACCAGCACCAAAGACGCTCTCGCCAAGGCAGTCTCACATTTTCTCGAGTGCGAATATACGCAGGATAAGAATATGTGGGCTAAGAAACTTGAAAATGTTGTAAACAAGAGAAGTAAACATGAGGAGGAAATAGCAATATGAAATTTAGGAAGAATGAAGAGGCAGTATCGCCTGTCATCGGTGTGATATTGATGGTGGCGATCACTGTGATACTGGCAGCGGTGATAGCTGCATTCGTGTTTGGTATGGGAACGCCCCAGAAAGCGCCGCAGGCAAGCATAGTGATAACGAGCGCCACGACGTCAACAGGTTATATAAATCTCACACACAGTGGTGGAGAATCCATAGATTTGTCTAAAACAAGGGCAATTATAGATGGAAATAGCAGTTCATACCATGATGTTATTAGCCAACTGAGTAACAACAGTAAGTTCTTTGGCGTAGGAGATCTCCTGGCAATAAATTCCAGCAGCAATACAGTCGTTCTCAATAACGTTGTCCAAAATCCAGTGCTTCCAAGTGCACCGGGTAACTTCCCCGTAGGTCTCGGTACGATAACGATAACGTTAATAGACACCGCTTCCAGCCAACAGATAGCGAAGATTACAGCTTCAGTAGTATCATAAATATATACGCCCCCTTTTCTTTTTTTCGGGGGCATTTCTTAAGCTTAGACAAAAGGCATTTAAAGGAAGCTATCAGTAGATGGTACAGGTATGTTGAACATGAGAACTATCAATCACTGGATGGATGATTAAAATGCAGCTATCAGATATCATCCTGGAATTCTTTCAGATATACACCATAGCTACTGCCTTCGTATTGATCTTCCTCATCGCGCAGATTCTTTACATGATGAGCACGGTGGACAAGGACCTGCTGAAAGCCAAACTATTCCTCAATGAAACGGTGATGCAGCGCACATGGATATATATCTCGATTGCAGGAGCTTCATTTGCCCTCAATACCTTTATCAAGTTCGCTACACAGTTAGCAGGCTGGGGTGAAATCCTGACAGCCTATCACCTGTATGAAATAACCCAGCTCGTTTTCCTTGTTGCTTTCATCCTTGCGGTCTATAACTGGTATGTGTTCATAGGCAGCTTCGCAAGCAAGGATTAAATTTTGCCTTCAGATATTATGCAGGAGACTATAATTCCATTTTCCGCAGTCGGAGAGGCAGAGGCGCAGAAAAGTTTTAAGTAGAATTCCGAACATCATAGAATTATGGCAATAGGACTCGGCGACATCTACGAAAAACTCAAAGAACTTGTTACGATTACGGACAAGGTCAGGAAGAACACCGATAGGATTGTAACTTTAGAAGAAGAAGTGCATGGTCTTAAGGAGGAATTCAGAGCATTCCGTGAAGAATCCCGTTTGAGCAATTCTGAACTGAGAGGGGACATCAAGGCAATTTTAATCCAGCTCAAAACCGAAGAAAGAATGGACTCTTTAGAAGCAATGATCAAAGAACATATAGCAGTCTGCGAAAAAGCAAAGGCTTAGATTCTAAATCAAAAGCAAATTTTCCAGCATTTTTATACCCTAAAAACCGACCATTATAACAACCGGGACGTGTACACCACGCTCGCGGTACTGGCATTGAACACCAACAGGATTAAACTGGGGACAGGGGTAACGAATCCCTATACGAGGAACATCGCGATCACAGCCCAGAGCATAGGTGCGATCAATGAGATATCGGGAGGACGCGCAGTCCTGGGCATAGGTCCTGGCGATAAAGCCACCTTTGATGCCATGGGCATCGAATGGGTGGAACCAATGACCACCATCAGCGAGAGCATAGTTGCGCTCAGGGCATTCTTTACAGGTAAAAAAGTCTCGCAGGACGGAAAACGGGTAAAAATAGGCGGCGCAAAACTTGCATTTAAGACCGGGAATATCCCAATCTATATGGGCGCCCAGGGTCCGAAGATGCTTGAACTCGCAGGAAAGATAGCTGACGGCGTGCTCATAAACGCATCCCATCCCAAAGACTTTGAATTTGCGATAAAACAAATAGCATTAGGCGCCAAAGCGGCAGGCAGGGACCCAAAGAGCGTGGATGTAGGCGCATACGCATGCTTCTCCATTCACAAGGATGCCGAGAAGGCAAAGGGCGCAGCCAAAGTAGTGGTTGCGTTCATTGTTGCAGGTTCGCCAGATACGGTTCTACAGAGGCACGGCATCGAGGTAAGCGCAAAGAAAATAATCGGCGACGCCATTGCCAAAGGAGACTTCCCGGGCTTGAACAACCTCGTTACCGAAAAGATGATAGATGCATTCTCCATATGCGGGACACCCGCCGACTGCAAGGCAAAGGTTGAGGCATTAAAGAAAATCGGCGTCACGCAGATAGTGGCAGGCTCTCCGATAGGTCCTGATAAGGAAGCCGCGATTAAGTTGATAGGCAAAGAGATAATCGGAGGAAAATAGGTGCAGGCAGAAACGCACAGCGAAACACCCGGCGTGCCAGTATCGAGAGGAATCCTTAAATCAGATCAAACCCGGGTGCTCGCAAGACTTGGCAGTATGTATGCCCCAGATGCGGGATTGCCCAAAATCGCGGATGTAGGGGAGTACAATTACTGCTCCTCCTGCGGCACATGCGAATCCATATGCCCTATGAATGCACCCGTGGTGAGGCGCGAGGCTGTTGACATCTCCAAAGAAAAGAACAGTTACAGGAAAATGGAGTTAAAAACCGAGGCGCTTTTCCAGTCCATCAATCCCTTCAAGGTTGACATTAACCCGTGTGTACAGTGCTATGCATGCGAACGGGTGTGCCCCATACTTGACGGTTTCCCTGTAGATGAATTCAATAACATAAAGGTCATGAAAGCCGGCAGGAGCAAAACGCTCCACGGTCAGGATGGCGCCGTTGTTTCGCAGATATTGAAATCCCTGCTCGAGCAGGGAGAAATAGACTGCGCGCTCGGGGTTGTGAGGAATGATAAATGGGAGACAAAAGTGGTGATGTTCACGAGCCCCGAGGATGTGACAAAAGCAGCAGGCACAAAATATACCTACCAGCCCGTGGTAGCCAGCATGCGGGATATCCACCGCGCATACGCAGACACATTTCAAAAGGGACTGAAAAAATATAAGAAAGTTGCGCTGGTGGGAGTGCCGTGCCAGGTGCACGGAGCTTCATTGTTCAGGGAGAATTTTAACAGGATCGAATTGATAATCGGGCTCATCTGCATGGAAAGTTTCTCGGAAGAGGTCATGTTTTCCGAAGTTATCCCGAAAATAATGGGCGTGGATATAAGAGACGTTGTTAAGATGAACTTCCATAAGGGAAATTTCATCGTTGAGACCACCAAAGAGACAAAGGAAGTGCCCATAAAAGCGGTTGCTCCGATGGCACGACATGGATGCCATTTCTGCCAGGACTATACTTCATATTACGCAGATATATCCGTTGGTTCGGTTGGTTCTGATGACGGCTGGAGCACCATCTTCGTCAGGACTGAGAAGGGTGAGAAATATCTCAATAAGGTTACTGATATAGAATATTCGGACAAACCAATTGTACTGGATATTGTCAAAAAACTGGCCGGCATGAAGCACAAGCACAATAGCTGGGACTGGCGTACCTTCATGAAGGAAATCTGGAGCCGCGATTCCCCCATAAGACCGTGGGGGAGAGAGAGGCTAGCGAAGATTCCACCCCCGCCGCCAGAAAAAATAGAACCTGTGGGGAAGGAAGAGAAAGCGGAGAAGGAAAAAACAAAAAAAGCGGAAATAGCCGCAAAGCCAGCTCAGCCTGAAGAATGATATGCGACGTGGACTTTATCTTGGAAGGTTTCAGCCCTATCACTTAGGGCACCACCAGGTTTTAAAACAGATTGCAAAGGAAGTAGATGAAATCATCATCGGCATAGGAAGCGCCCAGAAAAGCCATGAAATAGAGAACCCCTTCACAGCAGGCGAACGCGTGCTCATGGTCTCAAGCGCGCTTCTCGAATTCGGTATAAAGCATTACGTGATTCCTATCGAGGATATACAGCGCAACTCACTGTGGGTATCGCATGTGAAGTCCATGGTTCCGCCTTTCGAGATAGCCTATACCAATAATCCATTGGTGATTGAACTGCTAAGCGAAGCCGGAATCGAGGTCAAGCAGTCACCGCTGTTTAAAAGGAATAACTACTCTGGCACCGAAATAAGAAGGAGGATGCTTAAAGGTGAAAAATGGGAGCACTCAGTGCCCCAGAAGGTTGTTGAAATCATAAAAGAAATTGACGGCGTAAAAAGGCTGAAAACCGTGGCGAAGTCGGACCAGGACTGATTCTAATACTTTTCAGCAGATTCTCCTATTTTTACAAGAGTCTCTGCTGCTCTCTTTCTAACCTCCATGTCCTCACTTTTCAGAGCTGCAATGAGTGGTCTGACCACAGATTCTCCGATTCTCACAAGAGCTTCGGCTGCCTCCTCTCGAACATGCTCGTCCCTGTCCTTTAAAGTCTGAATAAGGGTTTCCACAGCAGGTTCTCCTATATTAACAAGAATCTCTGTTGCTGCTTCTCGAACATGCTCGCCTCCCTCCTTCATTGTTTGGATGAGATATTCTACCGCAGGTTCTCCTATTTTTCCAAGAGCTCCTGCTGCTCTCCATCTGACATCCAGGTCTTCATCCTTCAAAGCTTGAACGAGAAGTCCTGCAGCAGGTTCTCCGATATTCGCAAGTGCATCTGCGGCATCATCCCGGATATCAGGAAAAACATCTTTCATAGCCAGAATGAGCGGTTCGACTGCCCTGTTATCTCCTATCTCCCCAAGGGCTTCTGCTGCTCTCTTGCGAACATCTAAATCCTTATCATTCAAGGCTATAATGAGTGGTTTTATTGCCCTTTTATCTCCTATCTTTCCAAGAGTCTCTGCTGCTCTCTTCCGAACATTATCATTTCTATCTTGCAATGCCAGGATAAGAGTTCCAACCGCCCTTTTATCTTCTATTTTTACAAGTGCATCTCCGGCTTCCTCCCGGACATACTCGTTTTCATCTTTCAATGCCTGAATGAGAGGTTCTACCGCTTCCACGTCACCTATTTTTCCAAGAGCTTTCGCCGCTTCTTCCCGGATATACTCGTTTCCATCCTTCAATGCCTGAATGAGGGGTTCTACCGCTTTTTTATCTCCTGCTTTCCCAAGAGCTTTTGCCGCCTCTTCCCGGACATACTCGTTTTCATCTTTCAATGCCTGAATGAGAGGTTCTACCGCCCTTCTATCCCCTATCTTTCCAAGAGCTTCTATCGCTCTCCACCGAACATACTCGTTTTCATCTTCCAATGAATTAATAAGAGACGTTATTGCCCTTCTATCCCCTATTTCTCCAAGAGCTTCGACTGCTCTCTTTCGAACTTCCCAGTTTTCATCATTTAAAGCCTGATTAAGAGCTTCTATAACGCTTTTATCTCCTATTTTTCTAAGAGCTTCTACAGCTTTCTTTCGAATGTACTTATCTTTTTTATGATTCAATACATCTTTCAATGCCTTAACATCCCTTTTCATTTCCATTTTTTCTACGTCAGGCTTGAAAAAATCAAGTATTCCCATATTGCATCTCCCACCAGATGTCTGTTTTATTCCTCGCTTCCAGCAAGCATCGGTGCCACCTAAGAATGCTGTCTTATGAATCCAATTTCGTTCCTCAATCACATTGGAATATATATTTGTGTTGCTTTAGAAATTCTAAAGAATTTTTATCAAACTCGGAATCCAAAAAATCCATATTTCTCTCACAACGCTAGCTCTCTTCCAGCATCAGCGCTTCATGGAGAGTGAATTTCCCAACATACAGCGCCGCCCCGACCACCACCCCGCTTGCGCCTGTTTTTTTGATTGCTTCGATATCCGAAAGCATGGTGATGCCGCCTGAGGCTATTACAGGTATATTGAGCGCCTGCACCAGTTCTTTTGTCGGCTCAGGATTTATCCCTGACAGAAGCCCTTCGGTGTTGATGTCGGTGAAAAGGATGCTTCCTGCTCCGAGTTTCTCAAACTTCCTTCCAAGCTCCACAGCGGTGAAAGCCGAGCGCTTTGCCCAGCCGTGTGTGGTTACCCTGCCGTTTTTTGAATCAAGCGCTACCATGATGCGCTCGCTTCCAAATTCCTTGACAAGCCCTTCAACGAAGGAAGGATTGTTAACAGCAGCAGTACCGAGAATTACCCTGTCCACGCCAAGCGCAAGGAGCCCGGATGCATCTTCTTCTGACCTTATTCCCCCCCCAACCTGCGTTTCGACATTGAATTTTTCCACGATGGATTCGATTATGGAACTATTCAAACGTTTCCCCTCGATAGCGCCGTCAAGGTCGATGAGGTGCAGTACACTTGCGCCTTCGCTAATCCAGCGCGCTGCGATTGCAAGCGGGTCGGCGAGTGAGACGCGCTCGGTGCCAGGGATTCCCTGCACCAGGGAGACGCATTTTCTGTTTTTCAGGTCGATGGCAGGGATTATTTTGAACATCTGGGTCACTTCTAAGTTAAGAGAGTTTACTGGCTCTATGATGGTTTATTAAATAATGGTTTCTTTGATTATGTGTCTGCAGCAACACAATCTTTTAAATCGACATATTTATTATATTAGAAGCTATCTTAGGCGAGGAGAATCGAAATGAAGGAACAAGTGGAAGTAAGGACATTAAAGGAAGGAAAGTATGTCTTGGTCGACGAGGAACCCTGTGTTATTAAAAGTATTTCTCATGCGAAAACAGGAAAACACGGCTCTGCAAAAGCAAGAATAGATGCCATCGGCATATTCGACGGCTCCAAACGCTCAATAGTTGCACCTGTAACAGACAAGATATACGTCCCGCTTGTAGAAAGGAAAAACGGGCAGGTATTATCAGTGGCAGGCGATGTTGTGCAGATAATGGATAACGCTGATTATTCCACGCTGGAACTTAAAATACCGGATGAGCTCAAAGATAAAATCGAGGTAGGAAAAGATATTTCTTATCTGATTTCGATGGGAAAAATAAAGATCGATATGCGTATATAGATGCGAAATACAATTTTTGCCGATGCAAACTCCAGTTATAAAAAAGCCAGATATGTAATTTGCGGGGTGCCATTTGACTGCACCTCATGCTTCAGGAAGGGGAGCCGGCTTGCGCCGCAGCAGATGCGTGGCGCCTCATACAATTTTGAGACGTTCAGCAGCTTTTTTGATGTTGACCTCATAGACGTTGAAATCCATGATGCTGGAGATCTTAAAGTAGCTGAGAACATCGACGATACGCTTTCGATGATTTCGGTTCATGCCAATAAGTATGTTAAAGAGGGGAAAATCCCTATAATGCTCGGCGGGGAGCATTCCCTGACGTTTCCTTTTGTGAATGCCTGCAAGAAAAAATATCCCGACCTTGGATTCGTGGTTCTCGATGCACATCTTGATTTAAGGGATGAATACGAAGGTGAACGAAACAGCCATGCTTGTATATCAAGACACATTATCGAAGACGTCACTAAAAAATACGTTTCCTTGGGCATAAGGAGCGGGACACGCGAAGAATACCAGTATGTCAATGATAACAATGTTAAAGTGTTTTCAGCAGAAGAAGTTTTTTCATCGGGTATCGAGAAGATAATTGCTGAAATCCATGATTACATTAAAGGTCCTGTATACTTATCCATAGACATGGATGCCATTGACCCTGCCTATGCCCCTGCGCTCGGGACTCCAGAACCCTATGGGCTGACTCCGCGCGACGTCAGGGCAGTAATTTCATGCCTTGCGCCTTATATAGTGGGCTTTGATATTGTCGAGATTGCGCCTGCTTACGATTCAGGTAATACAGCATTGCTGGGCGCAAAGCTTGTGCGCGATTTTATTGCAGCGAACGCGAAAGCTGGATTGGAACAATAATTAAACACAGATTAATTTTAATGGGATAGCGCGGATTTGAACCGCGGTCTAAGCGTCCCAAACGCTCAAGGATGGACCAGGCTACCCTACTATCCCTCGGGCGACTCAATAATAGCGTGGGAAGATAAAAAGATTGCTCAACTTTCAACCTGTGCAAATGCAAACATAATAATTTATGACAAGCAATGCTAGTGCAGTATGGCGCGTACCTGCTATATTTTTAAGGTTTAAAGTAGTTAGAACATAAAGTGGTAAAATGAAAAGCAAAATGGTTACCATCAATGAAGTTCTTGAGGAGACCGAACATTTAGACGTAGATGACAGGGAGTACCTGCTAAATATTCTTTCCAAAAGATTAGTTGAGTTTAAAAGGGCAAAAATATCAAAAAGGGCAAAAGAAGCTGTCAGGGCATATAAAAAGGGGACAGTAAAGAGCGGTAAATTCAACGATTTGTGGAAAGACCTGAATGATTGAACTCGTTTGGGATGAGACATTTAAGTTTTAATAAGGACAAAGTCACCATTTTTGAGTGAAGCACGAATGTTCACCCCTTATATTCCCCGCTCACCACTTCCTTAATCCTGTCCGCAGTCTTCGGACCAACAAGCTCCACCTTCATTAATTCCTCGCGCGATGCCGTCATCACCCTCTCCACGCTCCCAAAATGCCGCAGCAGGTTCCTCGCCACAGCAGGTCCGATATCGGAAATTGCCGATACAAGATATTCCTGCTGCTCCTTGAGCGTGGATGCTGATTTCTTCCCGTGCATGTTTATATCCCGTTTTGAGTCGAACTGTTCCCTTTTTGCTATTATGCTTACCAATGCAGCAGTATCCTCTTCGTCCTTGCTGAAGATAACAGGAACCCCGAAATCAATGGTGATGGCAGCAAGTACCCCGCGTATTGAATTTGGATGTATCTGCCTCGTGGTATAAAGCCCCTCGCCTTCGATAATTAATAAGGGGCGCTCATATGCGCGCACAAGGTCTGATATCTGGCTGAAGAGATCCCTGCCGTCAAGAAGCGTAGCCAGGAAATCCTCTGAAGTTTTTCTCTCGATGCCCACACGGTCGCTCACCACGTAGTCGCCCACTTCAAGCGTTGTCAATGAAACATCCATTCCCAGTTTTTCAAGGGCATGAGCAACATGGGAGCGAATCTCCCGCTGGTCAACGAAAACCTTTGCAGCGGCTTTGGTGGTTTTTGGCTCCTGCGTTTGCTGCGCAGGGAAATCTGGTAATTTTGTCTGTCCGTTTGTACCATGCGGAACGTCCACTGCCACAGCGACAGGCGTATCTTTTGTAATTGCCGGGGCATCTATTTCAAGATCAAGATTTTTCATGGTTCTTAGCATGGTTTTTTCCTTTCGGTTGCTCGTCCAGTGATAGGCTTCGTCCTTTGACCCTTTTGCCATAAGTATGACGATGCGCCCGGCATGTTTCCTCCCGGTCCTTCCTTTTCTCTGGATGCTCCGGATCTCTGAAGGAACTGGTTCAAAGAAAACAACAAGATCGGTTGCGGGTATATCAAGACCTTCCTCAGCCACCGAGGTAGCCACAAGGGTATTATACTCGCCCCCCTTGAATTTCGCAATTATCTCAACCTGCTGTTTCTGGGTCAAGCCCGTGTCCTTATACTTACTCGCCTGTCCCACAAACCTCACCGGTTTTATGCCGGGAACTTCCTTGAGCGAGTTAGCCACAAGTTCTGCCGTATCCCTGTAGTTGGTGAAAACTATGACCCGTGATTGCGGGTTCTCAAGAACCTGCTTCCCCACGAGTTCTTTTATTGCATTCAGTTTTGGATTGTTGCCGTCGCATCCTGCAAGATGATACACTGCCTGGCGCATGCTCATATCCTCCATCAGGCGCTTTGCAGCCTTGCTCCCGCTTTTTGATCTCGCCTCGTTCTCAAGTTTCTCGAAATATCTGGATAATGCAGATGCCCCCTGGGTTTCCGAAAGCTCGATGGCATGGCTGACTTTGAATATCTCGGCAAGGAGCGATATGCCCTGATAGATCTTCTGGTCAGGGAATGAACGCAGCTGCGACTGCAGTTTCGCCTGCAGCTCAAGCATTTCCCTCTTTGAAAGTCTTTTCTGGTATGGGGATATGAAACCGAGCTGGCAAAGTTTATTTAACCTGTCTGAAAGGACTTTATCCATCAACTGTTTTAACCCTTTTATCTCGACAGGGATAGTAACATACCTCCACTCGATATCCTTATCGAAAATGTAAGGTCTGACATCAGGGTCAGAGTCAATCCTCATCTCCACATTGCTGATATGCAGGTTTGTGCATACCTCCTGTATCTTATCAGGGTCGCTGCCCGGGCTTGCTGTAATTCCCAGCACAAGCGGCTCCTTCTGTAAGGCGTACTTCTCTGCGATATACACATAGGAGTAATTTCCAGTTGCCCTGTGCGCCTCGTCAAAAATTATACACGAAACATTATCAAGGTTAATTTTTTTCCCCAGGAGGTCGTTCTCTATAACCTGAGGCGTGGAGACCACGAGCTGTGCTTTTTCCCACATATTAGTTCTTTTCCCTGGAGGGGTATTGCCCGTGAACAGCACCACATTTTCAGGCGGGATATTAAGCGCCTCCTTGAAAAAAGCGGCATGCTGTTCGACAAGCGGCTTCGTTGGCGAGAGAAGGAGAACCTTTCCTTTCGGGAGGCGTGAAACCATCACAAGAAGCGCAACGATGGTTTTCCCAAGACCTGTTGGAAGAACCACAATGGTAGATTTCCGAATGGCTTCCCCGGCAAGGGAAAGCTGGTATAATCTCTGCTCGATTGTATCTGGTTTTATGAGAGGATGATTAATGTATTCCACATCATTCATTCTTAATTGAGAGCATTAATCCATTGTTTCGCCGGTATCTTTCGAGCGAAGTTCGGATAAAGAATATGCCACATTTCTTAATCTCAGTCTTTCTTCAGCCGTTGGTTCGTCGCCTTTCTTGATGGCTTTTATCCTTTCGGTGTCTATACCTGAATATTTACCGACCTGTTCATATGTAAGCTTATGTTTGTGAAGTAATTCAATCAGATAGCGTTTTGTTGCTGGTAATACCATAATTGTCACCGTTCTTTAATGCGTATACTTTAATACATAAAACGGGTATATCAAGGTATCTTAGGATGATATAAAATGGCTGATGATGATATTGATGTGGTACAAACTACTGAAACAGAAATAGGCGGAATCAGAAAAAGATTAAAGAAAATCAAAAGGAAATGCACAGTCGTACGTGTCGCACAGGCTAAAGCATGGAGAAATGTGGTTGTGCAGGATCCCAAAACAAATAAGAAATACTTTTTCGGCAAGGTTATCAATCCGCCTCCTGAGATTAATACAGGCGATGAATTGTATATCGGTTATGAAGACCTGCCTTATGAACTCCCGGGCATACAGCAGAAGATAATCCTCATGACCCTGGACGGTCTTCAGCT
Source organism: Candidatus Methanoperedens sp. (assembly GCA_027460525.1). NCBI lineage: Archaea > Methanobacteriati > Methanobacteriota > Methanomicrobia > Methanosarcinales > Candidatus Methanoperedentaceae > Candidatus Methanoperedens > Candidatus Methanoperedens sp. Next base: position 27,842 of record JAPZAS010000031.1, on the reverse strand, counting down.
TGACTGGACTATGGTCTAAGATTCCACGATAATACTACCATTCAGGTTTTTATTTTCTTTAAGATAGAAATTATAAGTCCCTGATTTCAAGAATATATAGTTTGTGCGTTTGCCATTATTCAAGAATCTATCCTCAAAAAGACCATCAGAACTGACAAGAGTGAGAGCATCTGACCCTTCATTTGTCCAGATGACATTATCCCCGGTTTTGATATTCAGGGTGCTGTCGATAAGACTGAAAAAGCCCCTGTATCGATCAAGTTTTATCCCTACTATTACACCCGTTGGGGTAACTTCTGGAACAGGAGTACCTGTCGGCTGTGCAGGGGTTTGTGTAACTGTCGGTGTTGCAGCTGGCGTTGTGACACTTGTCTGCTTTTGTGAAGCTGGATAAAGGTAAAAAGCCCACACAATTCCACCTAGCACAAGTATTGCCAGAGCTATGGTTATGATTTTATTGATATTAGCCGAAGGCAAAGGCTTTGGCTGCGCTGTTGGAGGCGCGGCTTTCGGGGGTGCAGCTTTTGGCGGTGCAGGCGGTTTTACTTCCTTTTTTTTCGTCTCCTGAACTTGGGGCTTTGATACTATATCACCGGCACCTGTCAAATCCTTGCTCCAGTGGCATTTCGGGCACTCCTGGGAAATCGGATAATCAATACTGCCATACCCCAACTCTTTTTTAATGGTCCTGGTTATTAAAGTCTCACCGCATTTCGGGCATTTATCTTGCATTTCGACACCATCCTAAAAACCCTTCTTAGCCCTATATAAACATATCGAATAATTTAGTCCAATCTTAGAGAGAAGTTTCAGGCCCTGAAACTTTCCCATCTTTTAAGATTTCCCTTGCAATATAGGCGCTCCCTGCCGCATTTGCAACCAGTCCGGCTATTATAATTGCATTTTTGTATTGAGTGAGAAATGATGAAGCTGCAAGAATGAAACCCAAGGCAGGCAATAAATCACTCACATGATGAAGGCAGCATAATACCATCGTTGCCGATGAGGTAAAAGACCTTATATTGCGCTGTATTCTCATCGACCTGCATTCCACAAACAGGGTCTATCTGCATATTTATCTTCTCCTTTAAAGTTTATTCAGCTACAGGTGCTTTTTTGCGTTGATTTTTTAATGGATATATCAATATATGTACTTTACTGTAGATGTAAAGTAGATACATGGCCCAGCGGAGTACAGATTTAGTTTCTAAGGAAAAAATATAGTCCCGGGCGGATTCGAACCACCGTCTCCGGCTCCAAAGGCCAGAAGGATTGACCACTACCCTACGGGACTGGGTTTTAAATTGCAACTAAACTACTTATTCTTTATGTTTGTTACAAATATGCCCTTCCGAGCCTGTCCTTATGTTCAATGTATTTCCTACGAAAAGCCGGGTCGCCCATCATCCTGTTAACCTGCTGCTTAAGTTTTTGCTCAAGCTCCGCCTGCCTGCTCGAAAGATGCTCCCTGCACAGGAGGCTGGATGAATCAGAAGAATATGTCTGTATTCCTGCCATTATAATCGATATCTTCCTATCCCTGGGCGTCACCGTTCCGAAGGGCACAGGAGAACCGTTTTTCATTATTTTCGTAAGCTCATCATCACAACTCGATACTTTCATGCCCACAGCAACAAATTCGCCAGGCTTGACCTCTTCGGATTTAATCTGCCACAGGTTATTATCGCCTGCTATAAAAGTATCATGGTATCCGCGGTTCATGCCGTGGAGAACACGCCACCCGGATTTTTCTTTACTTTTATCGTATAATTCCTTCAGATTCCCAATCAGGGTTCCGATGCTTTTTATTGCCATTATGCGAACATTCCTTTCGGCGGCTCTGACTTCTTCCCGAACACTTCAGCAAGTGCTGACTCAAAATGGGTTTTTGTTACTTTGCTGCCTGAAAGTATGGCTTTATGGAGTGCATTCTTAAGTAATTTTTCAACAAGGTCGCGTCCTGAGAAGCCATGCGTCAGCTTCGCTATCGCTTGGAGGTTCACATCTTTTCCAAGTTTCTTTGGGAATGTAGTCGTGTAAAGTTCCAATAGCTCAAACCGCTCCTTTACATTGGGGAGGGTGAACTCGATCTCCTCTTCAAAGCGGCTTCGTATGGCGGAATCAAGGGTATGGATCATGTTCGTGGCTGCAATGGTGCATATCCCGTCTCGCTCTTCTATTCCATCCATCTCTGTGAGCAGTGCATTCACAATCTCAGCCACATCGCCGCGTATTTCCTGATAGCTCCGGTTCAGGGCAATGGCATCGAATTCATCGATAAAGATTATGCACGGCGAAAGCTCTTCCGCCTTTTCGTAGAGCTGGTGTATCTGACGAGCCCCGTCACCCACGAATTCTCCTATCATCTTGGTGGCTCTTACAGGCAGGAAAGGAACATCGGTTGCATTTGCCAGCGCCTTTGCCATCATGGTTTTTCCTGTCCCTGCGGGTCCATGGAATAATATATTTCTGGGCATCCAGTTTCCGAATTTCTCAGGTTTTTTTAGGAAACGCTCGATAAGCCTGCATTTCTGTTTGGCTTTTTCCTGCCCTATGATATCTTTAAAGGTGACTGTACGTTTAATCTCGGGAACAAAAAAATCCGAATCATAATCTAAGACCACAAATCTTGTATTTTTGCCTATCTCAGAGTTCTCAGGTTCAATATCTATAACCTTGAAAGCAAAATCTGGAAACATTCTGCGATCAAAAAGGTAGTCTCCCTTCTTTACTATAAAACCGTTCCACTGCTCCCTTGCATAGAACTCAAAGACATCCAGTTCCGAAGGTTCGGGATATTCATGGAAAATTCCTTTCAGAGGGTAACCTGCCGGCTTCACTGTTACCGTTTTTGCACCGCAGCCTTTGGATACAGATTTATATTTGCTGCTCTTTTTATTGTTTACCCGCTGTTTTGTTCGCATAAAATCAGTAATTGTCGGGCATCTATTAAATCTTATTCTTTAGAAATTCTTTTATTCCAAGCCCTGTGTTTTGCAGGAGTTTGAAGGCAAGTTCCTGTGAAGGCCATGAACCAAGTCCGCAGTCTGGACCTGCATATTTTATCCTTTCGCCAAATAATCCATACGCTTTTTCCAGCCGCTTTTTTATGGTCTGCGGGGTTTCCATTTGGGTTGTTATTTCATCAAGCTTTGAAGGCTCTTTCCATACGTTCGTGCCGTATTTCTCATTCAGTGCCGCTGCCATTCCGAAAATGTCAGTGCGTGCCACACCCATCCTGAGGAATTTATCATGCTCTTCGAGGTCCTTTTTATCTATAAGGTCAAGATACGACGGGCTTGCGGCAGATTCGACGCCTATTATACCTATCGAAGGCACCCTGCATACAAGTTTATAATGGAGTGGGGAGTGCAGGTGGATTTCAGTATCTATTTTATGTGATGCCGATGTTTTTGCAGCTTTTTCCAGGGCTTCTATAATATCGATATCATTGAACATAATCTGCGGATTTATCCCTATGCTGGGTTCATCGATAGAGACCGTGGATATATTGAGGTGTTTTGCACTGTCGATGGAATTGCTGATGAACCGGTCGATGCTGGTTGCAAATGCGTTCAACACATCCTTATATGCTGTCGCCCCGAACTGTTTCAAATACAGTTCCACGGGTCCTGTGACGCATACCCTCACATTTAATTTCCTGCCGTTTTTTTTGTAATATTCCTCTCCGACCTCTTCAATAGCCTCAAGCTCCATTATCCTTGCCCTTTCCGTGCGGACTATAAGAGGCTCTTCTGATGCGGATTCGTCGTTGATTATCCCCAGAAACTGCTGGTTCATGTCCTGGAACTGGGGATATGTGGGCACTTCCACTCCGGCAGTTATTTTTTGCTGCATTGCATCTTTTAGAATGCTGATTAACTCAGGGTCACGGTTTTTTACAGCCTGAGCTACCCATTCTTTATTTGTTCCTGCCGGCAGGGGATAGCTTCCGATATCATCGAAGAGTATCATTGGCTATTGATTGTACTTTGCGGTTTTATAGTTATTGAAGCCTTTATAAGCGATACAGTTAAGCTTTGTAGTTAAAATGTGTAATATATGGAAAAGTGGAAATGTACTCTCTGCGAATATGTATACGACCCTGCTGTTGGAGATCCAGACAACGGGGTTGCGCCCGGAACTGCTTTTGAAGACATTCCTGATGAATGGGTTTGCCCCTGGTGCGGCGCGCCCAAAGGCGCATTCAAAAAGCTTGGGTGAATCCCGGTTTTTTCCGTTGCATCACAGGAACGTTCAAATTTTTGTTTAACGTTTATGTAGTGCCTATCTATTTTGCTCTATACGAAACCTCTGCCGCATCTTATCCACGTATCTGCGGTTCATATTTGTTTGCTTGGACTTACAAAAGTAAAAAATATAAATAGTATGAATACCAGATAATGCATTATGAAAGCGGTTTTCAGAATCATTGGCTCCATGGAAGACCTCAAAGATATTGAGGGAAACGAAGAAAATGTGCATTTTTGCTTCAGGCCATCTGAAAAAAATATTTTTGAACTGGTGACAAAAAACCCGAAACTGAAGAGAATACAGTTACCCTCTTCGTATCACAAAACCATTTCAAATACAACGAAAACACTTTTAAAAATGAAAAATATAAAACTCATGACAGGGGATATATGGGGTCACAGAACCGATATTGACAGGTTTGCAGAAATTGAAATTTAAATCCTTTTAGTTCATCTCCTGGTGCCTGCTATTACAGCGAGTTGCTCGAACATGAATCTTTCCTGGAGCTTATCTTCCACTTCATAATTCAGGGACTTCATCTTCGACTTCACCTCTCCGATTCCGGTCAATGACGACACTACCATCAAAACTCGCCCATTTTCAACAAGGTGAGGCAGTGCATCCTCAAGAAACCGGTATATTATTTCCCTGCCATCGTATCCCCCGTCCAGAGCAATGTCAATCCAGTCCTTTCTTGTCCCTTCACGACCTGGAAGATACGGCGGATTGAATATTATCATATCAAATTTTCCTTTGATGCAACTTAGCAGATCCCCCCTTATTGCTTCAACTCCATTTTGTTTTGTGCAGGCTGCAGCGAATGGGTTTATGTCAATCCCAGCTATTCTTGCTTTTGTATTGGCTTTTATGACAGCAGATATTATCCCGCTCCCGCACCCCAGTTCTAAAATCCTCTCCTTGTCTTTTATCTCGGATAATGCAACCTCTGCAAGCAGGAAGGAATCCTCTGAAGGTTCGTAAACTAACGGTGTGGTTTTGATAACAGTATTTTTATAGCGAAATTCCATTTTGCAGTACTCAGGATTGTGGGTTTAACTTGATAATATTTACCTTTTATGAAAAGCCGGGTGAAATAACATCTGCTACAAGGCATCCACACCCACCGAAAGTTTTATTGTGCGACAAATCTATTATATAAAGTGGTGATAGGAATGGGAATATATGAAGATACGCTTAACGATATAGAGAAGACATTGGGAACAGTACCTAGCTTAATGAAGTTTTTTCCCAAGGAAAAACTTGTCCATGACTGGCCTTCATGGAAGAGCCATGAGGAGATAGAGCTGGAGAGTGTCGTGAAGTTCTGTATTCAGTGCCGTGAGGCTACTTCGTGGAGGAACCTCGGGGAGATAGACTTGGAGAGAGCAAGATACTTGCTAAGCACAGATGAAATGGTAGAAAAAATGTTGAGCGAAACGCAAGGTAATGTTGTACCCACGCCCATAAAATCCAGTGGCGGCTCTGAGGCAGCGCAAGAAGAGAGCGCCTAATGTTGTACTCGCACCAGTGAAACATTTAAAATTGAAATCCGAAGGCGTTTGAGTCAATGTTATTGCTTTTGAATTGCTGACACATATTACTTTAATTCAGGTATGGGCTATGGATTAAGAAATTGTTTGGCTACAAATTGAATCTTTAAAAGGTCATTCCAAAAATATCTAATCTAATTATGCCAAGCAGAATTGACATTAAATTCAAACGGTTTTGATGATTAGAAAAGCGAAATTTTTATGGCAATTATTTCCTCATCCAATCCTTTTTCAGAATGAATATGCTAAAAACAGCCTTTTTACGTAGATTAAATATTATTGACGTAATAGAGATATTTGGTGATTCTGAATGAATACAATAAAACAAAAAAATGATTGAAGGATAGAATGATAAAAGCTGTGTGAAATTAGCATTATTATTATAATCATGATAAGTTATATATATGGCCAAAGCCTACATAACATTTACCAAAAAAATTAGGGTGCTAAAAAACGTATCTCATGGGGCACTGTAGGAGGAATAATAACATGGAAATCTATACAATAGTCAAAAAAAGTCAAACAACTGTAAACAAAGGGGTGAATTAGATGGCATTTAAAGAAATAAGCGAATCCAATATGCTTGACGATTTCGTCCAGGAAATTGATCTTGAAGGGTCATTTGCTGACATCGCGGTTGATGTGGGAAATGGAGAGTATATCAATTCCAATGTCAACCTTGATGAGTTATATGAAGATACGCTTGAATGTATAGAGAATATCCAAAAATGGTCTTCATGGAAGGGTCTTGCGGAGATAGACATGGAGAGAGCAAGATACCTGCTGAGTGCAGACGATATGTTAGAGGAAATGCTGGGCAAAACCTGAGGATAAGATATTCCTAAATTTAATGATTAATAATTAAATATAATCATTAATATAGAAAGAAAATCTTATATATGAGTATGACTATGCAGGTATTGCCTAGGGAGTTGATGACATATGGATATATTTGATGTATTGGCAGCAATTTCAAAAAGAAAAATGGCATTCATGCATACAGGTGTGAACGAAAATGAAGCCTTAATCAAGGCTGAATTTGATGTATCTAAAGATTATCACATATCGCTGCATGATATCAAAAAGTTGGTGGGTTGAAATTCAATCATACTGAACTGGCTAGCCTATATACTGTATATAGATAACGTTTATGCTCTCAGTGTTGAAATCCAATCATACTGAACTGGTTAGATAAAATAATAAAAAAACTAAATAGGAGTGAATAAATATGGTTAAAAAAACTGAAGAAAGAAAAACTGAAGAGAGAAAAGTTGTGAATGAAGAAAAGAAAGATGTTTTCAAGATATGGGCTGACAGCCACATAGGCATTTCAAAATTGTGGGAGGATTCCTACTTAAAGCTGTACAAGCCGTGGCTTGAATCCACAGGAGAACTGTTTGAGAAAGCGGCTCTTCTCCCAAAGGATGCTACACCAAAGCAATATAAGGAATTTTATGACGAATGGGTGAAAACATACCAGAATACCTTTGGTGATTTTTATCCCATCCCGACAGTGAAATCCAATAAAGAGACTCTTGAGAAACTCTTGCTCAGCGCAGAGGAATCGAATAATCTCTACAGGTCATGGATTGCCAGGTTAGAGGAGAATTCCCAGAAGACAAGAGAGGTACTCGAAGGCGAACAGGATCCTGCAAAATATAAAGAAGTCTATGATCTGTGGATAAAGTCGTACGGAAAAATATTCGATGAGCTTCTTGAACTGCCAGCCCGGGAAAATATAAAAGAGGCATTTGAAAATTACACAGGCGTACCCGATTTCTACTCAGAGACCTTTTTGCGGATATCAAAATTATGGAAGAATTCGTATGCTAAGCTCTACGAGCCGTGGATGGCATCCATATCGAAGCTATCCGAGAAAGCAGCAGAAATCTCCAAAGGAGGCGCAAGTCCCGAAGCTTATAAGGAATTTTATACCCTGTGGCTGGATACGTATAATGAAACCTACGGCAAGTTGTTTGATTTCCAATCGCAGCCTTCAAAGGATGTGTTTGAGAGTTTCGCACAGAGCGCAAATATTTATCTGAACCTTTACAAGTCCTGGATAGCAGCACTTGAAAAACTGTCAGAAAAGGCTGAGGAGCTATCAAAACGAACCAATGATCCTGAGGCTTCAAAAGAATTTTATAACCTATGGGTAAAGACGTATGAAAAGGCTTTTGACAGCTTCTTTGAGGACACTCCTGCGGTCGGACCGATGAAAGAGATTCTGGAGCCTGTAAAGAATGCGGCTAAGATATATGCAGACACATTTACCAAGTTCTCCAAGCTGTGGGTGAATTCGTTTTCCAGCGCTACAAGCCGGGTTTGAACAAAGAGGCGAATTAGATGGGATTTAGAGAAATAAGCCTGGACGGTGTCGTCCAGGAAATCGACCGTGAAGCATCGTTTGCTGACCTTGACGTGGGAAATGGAAATTATATCTACAATGTCAAGAAAGAAGCATACGAAGACACGCTTGAAGATATAGAGAGGACATCGGGAATAGTCCTTGGCATGCCTTCATGGAAAAGCCTTGCGGAAATAGACCTGGAGAGAGCAAGATACCTGCTAAGTGCAGACGATATGTTAGAGGAAATGCTGGACAAAACATAGAGTAAGATAACAGATAATATAAAAGTGGAATTTGCTTGGAAGGTAAGGATCGTATGTTGCGGATTATTTGATGAGCGACATACAGGGCAATGCCCATCAACGAGTTCATCGAATAACTTAAATGAGAATACATCGATTCTTCTTTAATATAATGATTAATAATAAATATAACGATTAATATAGAAAAAAATCTTATATATGAGAACGAACATAAAGGGCATAGTCCGTGGAGTTGCGAGTGCGATCATTAGTGCATAAAAGCAACAAGTCTGCAGGGTTTATAAAAGACCCCGTATTTAAATACAGGGACTAATTAAAACAGGTGAATTATTATGGTTAAGAAAACTGAGGAAAGAAAAGATACAACTGGAGAGAAGAAAGATATTTTCAAGACGTGGGCAGATAGCTACACAGAAGTTTCAAAAACGTGGGAGGATTCCTACTTAAAGCTGTACAAGCCCTGGATTGAATCAACGGGAGAGATGTTTGAGAAGGCGACTCTTCTCTCAAAGGAAGCTACACCACAGAAATACAAGGAATTTTATGATGAATGGATGAAAACATACCAGAACACCTTTGGTAAATTTTATCCAGTCCCAACGCTGAAGTCCAATAAAGAAACGCTTGAGAAATTCCTCTCAAGTGCAGAGGAATCGAATAGACTATACAGAGGATGGATTGCCGAGTTAGAGGAGAATGCAAAGAATACCCAGGAGATACTCAAAGGCGAAACTGACCCTGCAAAATATAAAGAATGCTATGATATGTGGATAAAGTCGTATGAAAAAATATTCGACGAAATTCTTGCACTCCCTGCTCAAGAGAGTACAAAAGAGATATTTGAAAAATACACAGGCATACCGGATATCTACTTGGAGAGCTTTGTCCAGATGTCAAAACTATGGAAGAATACATACTCCAGGTTATACGGTCCGTGGATTGAATCCATGCAGAGGCTTTCTGAGAAAATGGCAGAACTTTCTCGGGGAGATGCAAGCCCCGAAGCTTACAAGGAATTTTATACTATATGGATGGAAACATATAAAGAGACCTATGGCAAGTGCGTGCAGTCTATGCAGCCTTCAAAAGAAGTATTTGAGAGTTTCGTGCAGAGCACCAGTATTTATCTGAACATGTACAAGGCATGGATTGCTGCACTTGAAAAAATGGCAGAAAAGACCAAGGAGCTATCACAACAAGCCACTGATCCAGAGGTAGCTAAAGAATTTTATACTCTCTGGATAAAAATGTATGAAAAAGCTTTTGACAGCTTCTTTGAGGACATGCCCCTGGCAGGCCCGATGAAAGAAATGATGGAGCCTGTAAAGATTATGGCAAAGATATATACAGACACCTTTGCCAGAATGTCAAAGATGTGGGTAAAATCTGATTTAGGTTCAGCGTCAGCGTATCCTGGAAAGAATAAAAAATGAGAGATTCAGACAGGTTAAATATGGAAAAATCTAGTTTTGAATCATCGACGCAGGAGTTTTTTGACCTGTGGTTAAAGACCTACAATGCCACTATGGGCAGAATAGTCGAAATGCCTGCCGTGGGCCCAGCGCGTGAGAAATCCGAAAAAATGATGAAGGGTTTCTCTACATTTGTTGAACTTTATACAACCTGGATGGACTCCAATGTCAATCTCCAGAGCGTATTCATGGAAGCAATGCGCAGAATGCATGAAAAGGTGGGAAGCGAGATAGAGGGAGAAAACAGTCCTGATAAATATAAAGATTTTTACAAGATCTGGATAGAGACGTATAGCGAGACCTTCAAGGAATTCCTGAAATCAGGCCATTTTGCGGAAGACATGGGGAAATTAATGTCGCATTTTATGGAGTTCCAAAAATACAACCGGGAGATGCTTGAAGAGAATTACCTGAAACCAATGAATCTGCCCACGAAGACCGACATCGATGAGATTAATAAAGAGTTGTATTCTCTTAAGAAAGCAGTAAAAGAGTCGAATCTGAAAACAATGGATCTCCCCACGAAGAACGAAATAAATGAGATAAACAAAGAGTTGGATTCTCTCAAAGGAACAGTAAACGAGTCGAATCTGAAAACAATGGATTTCCCCACGAAGACCGAAATCGATGAGATAAACAAAGAGTTGGATTCTCTCAAAGGAATAGTGAAAGAGTCGAACCTGAAAACAATGGATCTCCCCACGAAGACCGAAATCGATGAGATAAACAAAGAGTTGGATTCTCTCAAAGGAACAGTAAAAGAGTCGAACCTGAAAACAATGGATCTCCCCACGAAGACCGAAATCGATGAGATAAACAAAGAGTTGGATTCTCTCAAGGAAACAGTAGGGGAATTGACCAGCCAGATCAAAGAATATTCGATGAACCGTTTTAATGAACAGAGAACCTTGGTTCCTCAAACTAAAAAGGATGAATCTCGTAAAATTCACAAAACTTTGATGAACCCATCTAAAAAGGATGAATATGTTGGGGTTCATCAAACCAAGAAAAAATGATGTTTTGGGTAAGGAAACGCCATGAACGAACTTAATTCAATAGAATTTGTTGAGAAATTCAAGCACGGGATGGAACTGTTCTTGAAAGCTTCTGATTTTTCGGTTGGAACAACGCCTTCCGAAATCATCTACACCGAAGATAGGATGAAACTTATCCATTATATCCCAGCCGTAGAAAAACCATATCCAGTTCCAGTACTCGTAGTGTACGCACTTGTGAACAGGTACTACATTCTGGACCTCCAGCCTGATAAAAGTGTTATAAAGAAGCTGCTGGATGAAGGTTTTGATGTCTATGTCATTGACTGGGGATATCCCAGGGGTGTGGACAGATACCTCACTATTGACGATTATGTAAACGGTTATGTAAATAATGCTGTTGATAAGATCAGAGAAAGGTCGGGACTGGATAAGATAACGCTGCTCGGCGTATGCCAGGGCGGGACTTTTTCTGTGATGTATGCTGCATTGCATCCTGAAAAGATAAAAAACCTTATCACTTTAGTGGCGCCTGTAAACTTTGATACGGATAAAGGACTTCTTCATATATGGGCAAAGAGCCTGGATGTGGACAAGATCGTGGACTACTATGGAATAGTGCCCGGTGATTTCCTGAATGCTGGATTCCTGCTCACAGATCCATTCAGGCTTATGATTGACAAGTATGTAGGTCTTTTTGAGCGAATCGAATGCGAACCAGAGGATAAAGAATGCGAGCTTAGAAATGAAGACACAGTCAAGAATTTCCTCAGGATGGAGAAATGGATATTCGACAGTCCTGACCAGGCAGGTGAAACCTTCAGGCAGTTCTTCAAAGACTGCTATCAGAAGAACCTCCTTATCAAAAACAAGATGATGCTCGATGGTAAGAAAATTAATTTAAAAAATATAACCATGCCTCTTCTTAATGTAATGGCAGAATTTGACCACCTCGTTCCCAATGATGCAAGTAAACCGCTGATTGATGCAGTATCAAGTTCGGATAAAGAGATGCTTGTTTTCCCGACAGGACATATTGGTATCTTCGTGGGCTCCAAATCCCAGAAAGAGGTCTGCCCTAAGATTGCCGAGTGGTTAAAGCCGAGGTCACTCGTGGATGGAGAAGAGAAGTTTGAACAAAAAATAAAGATTCGCAGATCAAGGAGGAATATAAAATGAGACTTGAAAATAAAGTTGCAATTATTACAGGAGCCGGGAGCGGTATTGGTAAAGAGACTGCACTCCTGTTTGCAAACGAAGGAGCTAGAGTTGTTGTCGCCGATGTAAATGAAAAGGGCGGTAATGAAACAGTAGCAGAGATTAAGAAAAACGGAGAGGGATTTTTCGCTAAACTGGATGTAACCAACAGGGAACAATCTAAACAGATGGTTAAGGATACTCTGGAGAAATACGGTAGAATCGATATTTTGATAAATAATGCTGGTATTGTTCAGGATGCCCTCGTATTAAAAATGACAGAGGAACAGTGGGATAAAGTCATCAACGTTAATCTTAAAGGAGTTTTTAACTGCATCCAGGCTGTGGTTGAAGTCATGGTCAATCAGGGAAATGGTGTAATTATCAATACCTCTTCCATTGTAGGGATAAATGGCAATGTCGGTCAGACCAACTATGCTGCAACCAAAGCCGGTCTGATTGGCATGACAAAGACCCTGGCAAAGGAACTCGGGAAAAAAGGGATAAGGGTCAATGCAGTAGCCCCAGGATTTATAATGACTCCCATGACGTCGAATGTGCCTGAAAAAATCCTTGAATTGATGAAAGAAAAAACTCCTCTGCGCAGGCTTGGTGAACCGGGGGATGTTGCACAGGCATATTTATATCTTGCTTCAGAAGAGGCGAAGTTTGTTACAGGTGCGGTGCTTTGCGTGGACGGTGGGTTGGTAATATAAAAAGGTGAGAAAAATGAATAATGTAGTTATTGTATCGGCAACAAGAGCAGCAGTCGGGAAATTCGGGGGAAGTCTTAAGGATTTCAGTCCCGGACAGCTTGGTTCTGTTGTATTGAAAGATGCCCTGAAAAGGGCTAATGTTGAACAAAGTGCCGTCGACGAGGTCGTCATGGGAAATGTTCTTTCTGCAGGTCACGGTCAGAATGTGGCAAGGCAGGCTGCAATTGGAGCGGGAATTCCAAAAGGGGTACCTTCCTATTGCGTGAACAAGGTATGCGGCTCTGGTTTAAAATCGGTTGTTCTGGGTGCGCAATCCATCATGCTCGGCGATGCGGATGTTGTGCTGGCAGGCGGCATAGAGTCCATGTCCATGGCTCCTTATGCCCTGAAAAAAAACCGCTGGGGAGCAAAGATGGGCAACGATGAAGTCGTGGATTTGATGATATATGACGGGCTTTGGGATATTTTCGGAAATTACCATATGGGAATAACAGCAGAGAACGTGGCAGAAAAATACAATGTAACGCGGGAAGAGCAGGATGAGTTCTCAGCAATTAGCCAGAATAAAGCAGAGGCTGCAATTAAAGCAGGTAAGTTCAAAGAAGAGATAGTCCCAATAGCAATCCCCCAGCCAAAAGGCGAGCCCGTGCTCTTTGATACGGACGAGTTTCCAAGGTTCGGCACAACAAAAGAGATCCTCGCAAAACTAAAACCTGCGTTTAAAAAGGACGGAACAGTAACTGCAGGCAATGCTTCTGGCATCAACGATGGAGCTGCCTGTGTCCTTCTGATGTCCGAAGAAAAGGCAAAAGAAAAAGGACTTTCGCCCCTGGCGACCATCAAAAGCTACGGCTTCTGCGGCGTGCCTCCTGAAACAATGGGCATGGGTCCTGTTTGCGCAACCAAAAAAGCCATAGAGCGCGCTGGTATTGCCACAGGCAAACTTGACCTGATAGAACTCAATGAAGCCTTTGCAGCGCAAAGCATTGCGGTTATCAGAGAACTGGGCTTGAATCCTGAGCATGTTAACGTCAATGGCGGCGCTATAGCCCTCGGGCATCCCATAGGAGCCAGCGGCACAAGGATACTGGTCACACTCCTGCATGAATTAGCAAGAAGGAAAGGTACATACGGTCTTGCAACTCTCTGTATCGGAGGAGGGCAGGGTATCGCCATGGTGGTAAAGAGGTAGATAATATGGGAAAGAAAGCAGGACTGGAAGGTAAAGTCGCTTTAGTTACGGGAGGCTCAAGGGGGATAGGTCAGGCGATTGCTTTGCGCCTGGCGGAAGAAGGAGCAGATGTTGCCATTAATTATCAGAGTACCAAAGAGAAAGCTGAGAGGGTATCAAAACTAATAGACCAGCAAGGCATGATGGACGAATTTGAGAGGTTATCCCTGATGATAGACCAGATGGAGACAAAGGAGCACGCAAAGGAAGTATCAGAGTTAATAGATTCTATGGGCAAGCATTCTATCATATGCCAGGCAAACGTCAATGACTTTGAACAGGTGAAAAGGATGCGGGAGGAGGTTGTCAAGCAGTTCGGCAAAATAGACATACTGGTTAATAATGCGGGAATAGTAAGGGATAAATCGTTTGTAAAAATGACTCCCCAGATGTGGTCAGAAGTCCTATCTGTGAACCTGGACGGCACTTTCTACTGTACCAAGGCGGTCATAGAGGGAATGCTGGAGAGGAAGTATGGCAGGATCGTGAACATATCCTCGGTCATCGGGAGGATGGGGAACCGCGGGCAGGCGAACTATGCAGCCTCAAAGGCAGGAATGATAGCTCTTACGCAAACGCTGGCAAAGGAATTTGCAGGCAAGGGTATAACTGTTAATGCAATAGCGCCGGGGTTTATAGGAACTGACATGCTAAAATCTGTTCCCAAAGAAATAATAGAGAAAATCCTTGCCCAGATACCCCTCGGAAGACTCGGGAAGCCATCCGAGGTGGCAGGAGCGGTGGCATATCTGGTCTCAGAAGACGGGGATTACATAACTGGACAGGTCATTGATATAAACGGGGGACTTTACATCTGAAAATCAGGGGGTTTGACTAATATGAAAAAAATTGCCATAGCATGCCAGGGTGGCGGAAGCCATACGGCTTTTACCGCTGGCGCGCTGAAAAGAATTCTAAAAGAAAATAAGAAAATGTACGACATTGTAGCTCTTAGCGGGACATCAGGTGGTGCTATCTGTGCTCTGTTGACCTGGTATGGTTTATTAACAGGTGGTAATGATAAAGCAGCCAAATTGCTGGATTCTTTCTGGAAAGATATTTCTGCGAATACATTTGGAGATTTGCTCTTGAACGATTGGTTCGTTGGGGCATCTCGCATGCAAAATGAAGGTTATGCAATACCTCAGGTTAGCCCATATCTGTATCCTCCGTTTGCACAGGAGTATCTGAGATCCCTTCTAGAAAAGCATGTAGAATTTGAAAAAATCAAGACATTTACTAATCCTCAACCTGAATTGCTTGTTGGGGCGGTTGATGCTCTTTCTGGTGATTTCAATGTTTTCAAGAATAGCAGGATTACTTCTGATGTAATTTTAGCTTCAGCGGCAATACCAACTTTCTTACGGGCTGTGCCAGTAGATAAATATCTATTTTGCTGGAATAAAATTCCAGGCGCTGATAATGAAAAGCTCATGGAATTTCTAAAACAAGATTTCAATATTGAATGGACTGAAAATGCAAAAATTGAAAAAACCGATAATGGCAATATCATAAGAGTTTATAAAGGAACAAAATCTCTTTTGTTGGAACTTAACGATAAAAAAACCTTTGTATATTTAAAAATCAATAAAAATAAAACGTATGAGTTTATCGTGAAGATGGAAAATGAAGAGCTGAACATAGTCAAAAAAAGTGAGTATTGGGACGGCTTGTTTTCCCAGAATCCTCCCGTAAGAGATTTTATTTCTGGAATTGATGAAAAACCTGACGAGATATGGGTAATACAGATTAATCCAAGAACAAATAAAAAATTGCCAGAGTCAATAGAAGCTATCGGCCATAGGCGAAATGAGCTTGCCGGAAATCTTTCATTATATCAGGAATTATTCTTTATAGAAAAAGTCAATGAATGGATAAAAAAAGGATATTTTGAAGAAACCAAAACCAATTATAAACCTATTCAGGTGAGATTTATTAAGATGCTTCGCGAACTGGATCTCGAAACAAAGCTTGACCGCAGTCCGGAATTCATAGAAGAAATGAAGAGCTATGGCGAAACACAGGCCGAGGAATTTGTGAGGCAGCCAGCCAAGCGCCATATGGAACGATTACGCAACCTTGTGGTTCAATGATCATGCTGACGTTAATGCTGCAGGAGTATGTCAGAATTGCTATCTCTCTGTGCTATGCTCTATGAAAATATAATGTATTATAATGATAGATACAAAAACATTTAAGTACATTGATGTGAATCAGGGTTTTAACCCATTGTCAGAGCAATCAGATTGCATCGGTAAATTATAATATTATGAGAAGCAGTCAGGCCAGGAAAATCCCGCAAACTCACAATTTTATCGGAGATAATAAATGATAGTTAAAAAAGGAAGTTTTGTAATAGAAGGACTGGAGAATGTCCAGATAAACATAGGCAAGGTAGTTGAGCCAGGACAGGCTGAAGTGGAAGGACCTACACCAAGACCTGAGATCATCAGCCTTCGGAACTGGGATTACCGCATCCTCGACAGGTACAATCCTGTATACACGCCCACGAGCGATATGTGCGATTACTGCACATACGGTAAATGCGATCTCACGGGCAACAAGGAAGGGGCATGCGGCATTGACCTTGAAGCCCACTCTGCACGGGAGGCGCTGGTGACAAGCATAATGGGAGCAGCCTGCCATACAGCACACGGACGTCATCTTCTTAAGTACCTGATTAAAAAATATGGCGAGGACCATCCCATAGACGTGGGTCCGAGCAACCTCAAAGCCCCGCTTACCGAGACTATCATGGGCATCCAGCCGCAAACAATAGGGGATTTCCTCCCTGTGCTTGATTATGTTGAAGAGCAGTTGACCCAGCTCATCGCTGCAGCCAATACAGGACAGGAGGGCGCTTCGCGTGATTTTGAGTCCAAGGCGCTCCATGCGGGAATGCTTGACCTTCTGGGAATGGAGGTTGCGGATATAATCCAGATATCGTGTATGGGGCTACCCAAATCAGATGAAAAAACACCAATGGCTGAAATAGGGATGGGAATCCTTGACCCCAAGAAACCTGTGGTGATATGCGTGGGGCACAACATTGCCGCGCCGGCATACATCCTGGATTACATGGACGGCAACGGTCTTTTTGATAAGATAGAGATAGCCGGGCTGTGCTGCACTGCCCATGACATGACCCGTTATAATAAAGCGTCAAAAATCATAGGTTCAATGAGCAAGGAACTAAAATATATCCGCTCAGGAATACCCGATGTACTGGTTACCGATGAGCAGTGCGTTAGAGCCGATATACTGAAGGAAGCACAAAAACTTCATATTCCTGTAATTGCCACCAACGAAAAAATCACATACGGATTACCGGACAGGTCGAATGACAGCGTGGATGACATCATAGATGACCTGGTGAGCGGAAAACAGGCAGGTGTACTGCTTCTTGATTTTGAAAAAATCGGGGAACTTGTCCCGAAACTTGCCATGAAGATGGGACCGATAAGGAAAGCCAAGGGGATTACTGCGCTCCCGAATGATGAGGAATTCAAGAAACTCGTTGCAAAATGCACGAAATGCCTCCAGTGCACGCGCGACTGTCCGGAAAGCCTTCCGATTTCAGATGCTATGGCGGCGGCAGTAAACGGCGACCTTGCGCCATTTGAGATACTCCATGACAAATGCGTGGGCTGCGGAAGATGCGATTATAGCTGTCCCGTGGACATCCCTGTGCTGAACGTCATCGAGAAAGCCTCACAGCGCGTGATAAGAGAAGAAAAAGGCAAGGTCAGGATTGGAAGAGGACAGATTGGCGACCCCGAGATACGCGAGGAGGGAAGAAACCTTGTGCTCGGCACAACGCCTGGCGTGCTTGCTTTCGTGGGCTGCGGCAATTACCCCGATGGCACCAAGGACGTGTATGATGTTGTGGAAGAGATGATACAGCGCAGTTATATTATCATTTCATCGGGTTGCGCTGCGATGGATATCGGAATGTACAAGGATAAGGAAGGTAAAACGCTGTATGAGCGCTACCCCGGGCGGTTCATCAAAGGCAATCTCCTGAACACGGGTTCATGCGTATCCAATGCCCACATAGCCGCAACCACAATAAAAGTGGCATCCATATTCGCAGGAAGAAAAACGAAAGGCAACTGGGAAGAGATAGCAGATTATGTTCTGAACAGGATCGGAGCGGTCGGGATAGCATGGGGCGCATATTCGCAGAAGGCTTTTGCCATCGCCACGGGCTGCAACAGGCTTGGCATTCCTGTTGTCACAGGACCGCACGGCACCAAGTACAGGCGCGCCTTCATAGGCAAACCTTACAGGAAAGAGACTTGGAATATTATGGACGCAAGGGACGGCTCTGTAATCAATGTCGAACCTGCGCCCGAGCACCTCATGATAACGGCAGAGACCAAGGATGAACTCATGCCTCTCCTGGCGAAGCTGTGCTTCAGACCCAGCGATAACAGCCTTGGAAGAGCCATTAAACTCACGCATTATATCGAACTTTCCGAGAAATACCTGAAAAAGATGCCAGACGACTGGCATGTCTATGTGCGAAATGAAGCTGACCTTCCTGTGGCAAAGCGGGAGCAGCTCCTGAAGCTGCTTGAAGAAAAGGGATGGAAGATTGACTGGGAAAAGAAAAAGATAACCGAGGGACCGCTTCGGAAAGTGGATGTTTCATTCCAGCCCACCAATGTCCCCCGACTGTGCAAGGAGGCTAAGAAATGAATAAAAAGCCAGCAGCAAAACATGCTGAAACGCCTGTTGAAAAACATCCAGCAAAAACAGATACTCCTCCTGTACAGCAGGCTGAAAAAACAATAGATA
This sequence comes from Candidatus Methanoperedens sp., assembly GCA_027460525.1. Classification (NCBI taxonomy): domain Archaea; kingdom Methanobacteriati; phylum Methanobacteriota; class Methanomicrobia; order Methanosarcinales; family Candidatus Methanoperedentaceae; genus Candidatus Methanoperedens; species Candidatus Methanoperedens sp. The sequence goes on along the minus strand of JAPZAS010000031.1, from coordinate 9,014 downwards.
CAACCCGCCAGGCTGTGCCTTTTGATACAGGGAACATCCCGGGACCGAAAATGGCAAGGGCTGTGATGCCCTCGGTTTCCGGGAAGATGCTTGCAAAAGCCAGGCGCCCTTTGCTGATAGTGGGTTCGCAGGTTCACGACGAAGAGGTGCTTTCAAGAGCTATTGCCATGGGTAAAGAAGGGCTCCAGATTGCAGCAGTGGGAAATGCCTACGTCTCACTGGGGAATAAAGGGCTTGACGTGCATTATGCGAATATGCATGCGCTTGCATCATACCTGTGCGACCCTGAATGGCAGGGGCTTGATGGAAAAGGCAATTACGACCTTGTTGCGTTTTTCGGGGTGACATATTACTATGCATCGCAGGCAATATCGGCTCTTAAGAATTTCTCAAAAATAAGAATAATATCCATGGATAAATACTATCACCCGAATGCGGATATGTCCTTTGGCAATCTCAAGAAGGATGTGTTCACTGCTGCACTCGATGAGGTTATAGCAGAGCTTCGAAATAAGAAAACAGGATGAAAATTATGGCAAACGAATTTCCCTTTGAAATCTCCCCAATGTTCGAGGGCGAACGTGTACGAAAAGATGATATGTTTGTTGAGCTTGCAGGCCCCAAGTCGCGAGGTTTTGAACTTGTGAGGGCAGCAAGTATAGATGAGATCGAGGACGGCAGGTTCACGCTCATAGGACCTGACCTTTCAGGGATGCAGGAAGGTTCGAGGCATCCGTATGCGATGATATACAGGATTGCAGGCAAACTGGTCGAGCCTGACCTTGAAGCGATAGTGGAGCGGCGAAACCATGATTTCCAGAATTACATCCAGGGCTACATGCACCTCAACCAGCGCTACGATATATGGGTGCGGATAGGCAAGGATGCGATGAAAAAAGGGCTCAAGTCATTCGAGCAGATAGCCAAAGCCACAATGATGCTCTTTAAGAACGAGCTGCCTTTTATCGAGAAGATAGAAGCTACATACATTACTGACCCTGAAGAAGTCGAGAAACAAAGAGCCGAAGCACTCAAGGTCTATGAAGCCAGGGACGCGAGAACAAAAGGTCTCCACGACGAGGACGTGGATGTTTTTTACGGCTGTACCCTGTGCCAGAGCTTTGCCCCAACAAATGTATGCGTCGTGACGCCGGACAGGATATCCTTATGCGGCGCAATAAACTGGTTTGACGGGCGGGCTGCTGCCAAGGTTGACCCCGAGGGACCTCAGTTCGCCATTCCCAAAGGCGAAATCGTGGATAAAACAGGCGGGGAATACTCAGGTGTCAATGAGAAGGCTGCTTCCCTGTCCGGAGGTGAATTCTCACGCATCAAGCTGCATTCCTTCTTCGAGTATCCTCACACAAGCTGCGGGTGCTTTGAAGTGGTAGGGTTTTACATACCTGAAGTGGATGGTATTGCATGGGTTGACCGCGATTTTACAGGCACTGCGCCAAACGGGCTTGCATTCTCGACCATGGCAGGACAGACAGGCGGGGGAAAGCAGATAATAGGATTCCTGGGCGTTGGCGTAAATTATTTCCGCTCACCCAAGTTCATCCAGGCAGACGGAGGATGGAACCGCGTAGTGTGGATGCCCAAGAATCTGAAAGAGAAAATAAAAGCTGATATACCTGCGGAACTTATTGATAAAGTCCCCACTGAAGAAGATGCAGCGGACTTAAAGACCCTCCGGGAATATCTTGAGAAAAAGCAGCATCCTATAACCCAGCGCTGGGCAAAGGAAGAGGCTGTGGAGGCAGCGGCGCCGGAGGCGGCTGAAGTGGCGCCTGCGTGGTCTGTGCCTTCTGGTATGACAATGCCTGCTGGAATGCCCATGATACCCATGCAGTTTGGCGGCGGAGAGGGCGTGAAACTTGTTTTCAAGAACGCCAGGATCACCATTGACCGTGTCGTATTGAAAAGCAAGGAAAAATGAGATGGAGTTAATTTAAAAATTTTAACAACGAATTGGTACGAACTCTGAGTTCGTTTTGAGTTCGTTGTTTTTCTTTGCGCCCTTTGCGTCTTTGCGGTTAATTAAACAAACACCGCAGAGGCGCAGAGACCGCAAAGTATTGGAACGCTATGAGAGTAATCGCAATCACAGGCAAGGGCGGAACTGGCAAGACTGCAGTAGCCGGGATGCTGATAAAATGCCTGTCCTCAGGCAATAAAACGCTCCTTGCCATCGACGCTGACCCGGATTCCAACCTGCCCGATGTTCTTGGCGTGAAAGTGGATAAGACGATAGGGGACATGCGGGAGTTCATGCTGCAGGAACGCGACAGGATGCCTCCCGACACCAACAAGGAAAGGTTGCTTGAGTCAAAGGTGTACGAGGTTCTGACCGAGACGCCACGGTACGACCTGCTCGTGATGGGGCGTCCTGAAGGCTCAGGATGCTATTGTTTTGCGAATAACCTGCTGCGCGGGATAATGGACAGGATACTTAAAAACTACGATTTAACAATAATAGATACTGCAGCCGGGCTTGAGCATCTTTCCCGAAGGATAATCCGCGACGTGGATGAACTCTTGGTTGTTACTGATGGCTCGCGCAGGGGTTTGCAGACAGCGGAGCGGATACGCGAGCTTGCGAAGTCGCTGAATCTTAACATCAAAAAAATGCATGTGATAGCAAACAAGGTAACGCCGGAGAACCGTGCAAGGATAGAGGAATACGCAAGGGAGCTGAGGATGGACATCGTTGGAGTTGTGCCTTTTGATGAGACTCTTGCAAAATTCGATCTTGAAGGAAGACCGCTGTCTCTGCTGCCCGGGGATTCAGAGGCGGTGAGGGGAGTCGGGGAGATTGCTAAGAGGATGGGGTTGTAGGATTTGATTTCCTGCCCTGTTTGGGATAGCGTTTCTTAATATCCTCTACTTTCGCTGTCAGTTCAGGAACCAGGTTTTTTTTTAACTCTCCTGAATAATGATCGTACCGGGCTGCAAGCGATATTTTCGAGGATAGCGCTCTTGCAATCTTTCCCCGCTGCCATCTCGGTGCAGTATTGATAAGCGGGTGCCTGAAAATTATGCCGTGCTTTGGCGAGGGGGCCTTGCCTTTCAGGTGCTTGAAGAGCGCATTGTTCGCCCCGATTACCTGAACCGTGCTTGAAGGCATTGAAGCCAGCCTTTCAAGGCTTCCAGCGATGCTTAAAAGCCGCGCTCCGAGGGCGTGCCCGGCGATGTTTGTGAGGTTCGGGGCGATAACGGGCATTTTTTCCTTCAGGTATTCTTCGATTGAAAGCCTTGCGCTGTATAACCCAAGAAGCGATGCGGCGAAACTCTGCATGAGCTTTAAATCTTTCTCCAGGGTTTTTTCCGTGACTTCCATCCCGATTATATGATGCGCAAGGTCTTCACCTTTTAAGTGAGTCTCATCGAAATTGAGGATGTACCATTCTTTTAGCCTGTCGGCAAGGATGTTGCCTGTCTCATCGATGTCGTCAATAGCCTCAATAGCAGCTATAATCCGCCTGTCAGGTGTCACAGCCTGTGCTATCCGTTTTTTTGCAAGCGCAATATTGAGCTCATGAAGCATGCGGTCGTACTCCTCGCCTGACCGGACAAAACCAAACTTCACTGCCAGGTCGCTGATGTCCTCACCTGCAACCTCACCCCTTAACAACATTGGTTCTTCAATTATTCGTTGTGTGAGAGAATCAATGTCTTTCTGGAATAATTCAACATTGGTTATCCTGCCTTCATCCAGTGTGAAGCTGCCAAACCATGTTTTAACTTGCATACCCCTAATTTTTACCTGATAGTACTAAACCTTTTACCGCGCCGGGGCAAGCCCAGACCCAATGGAGGCGCCGCCTGATGGACATCGAAAAATAGAAGAAATCCCAGATAAGCCGAAACTTCGGCTTGCGCAGTGTTGGGTAGCTTCGCATACCCCTCCCCAGTCACGCTTCGGGAGGGCGTGTCCCGTATGGCGCGCCATACCCGTCGTTGATAAACCTTTTTCAAAGGTTTACGCGGATAAACGGCGATACTTACCTCAGCAGCCACTCATCCTGTACTGTCAACGGCTGTGCCTGTCCAATTTGAATAACCCGTTCAGATTATGATAAAATATATATTTCTTGGAGTCTTACTTGTAGGTGGTGTAAGACATGGAAGACATTGAAACAATAACCATGAGCGCGAAGGGACAGGTTATCATACCTGCCAGAATCAGGAAAAAGTTTAGACTTAAAAAAGGTGATAAACTTCTGCTTGAGGTTGACAATAGAAATATCAAAATGACACCGAAAACAGTTGACCTTACAACACTGGTTGGATCGGTAAAAGATCTTGATATGGAACTTGTAAGAAAGCAAATAGAAGAGATGCGGAAAGATGATGAAGAGAGGGAGAGGCTAATAGAAAAGGCGATTAAGGTTAAGAAGAGATGATTGCAAAGCAGGTGATTAGATGAATAAGATTCTAATCGATACAATGCATATAGCCTCACTTCTCACAGATGAGGGCGGTTCTTATCTTGAGCTTGCTCAGGCGGTGAAGGATCAAAAGATTATCGGGATAGTTTCAGTGGTGACACTTACAGAATTGATTAAGACGCTTGGTATAGATAACAGGCACAAAATAAATGACTTAACTTATACGAAGTTAGTTTTTATAAACGTCACCCAGAGAATAGCAATGCGTGCCGGCGATCTGCGCTTGAAATATGCCGTCCCTACTATTGACTCATTGATTGCTGCAACCGGCATAGTTGAAAACGTCAAGCATATTCTTACGTATGACATTCGTCATTTTGAACCTGTTAAAAATCTGATCAAACCAATTGACCTGAAGACGGCTTTAAAAATGGCTGAGTGAAAAAAAGATTTTTGCTTTTTTTATTCGATTTCACTGGAATTTCATGGAGACGTTATATGAAAATATCACATCAAGATGATTGAACCGCTCTAAAAACACTATGGTGTTTGGACGATTTTCTATATGCGGCATAAATCATTACATTCGGCAAAGGTCTTTTCTTAATTCGACTATAAGTGAACTCCGATTCGTCAATTGTACCTATGCCTCCGTATTTTGACCACAAAAGATTTAATATAGCGAAGGCATAAGAACATGCAAATACTCATCAGAAAATGATGGGTAGGAGGAAACAGTTTAAGGTATAATTTCTATACCGAGGCATATTAGTTAATCGGAGTATCCGATTACCAAAATACTTTAATATATGCACGAATGTATAGATACTGTAGTATCGTATGACGGGTGGCGCGACCGAGTTGCTGAAGATTCTCCGGATGATTCGGCTGATGCGGCTTCTAAAAGGGCTGCGGTTGTTTTCACTCAAAATAATTAGAAGGAGGCTCTTAGAGAAGGAGAAAAGAAATAATTATGACTAAAAAATCGAATAGTATTAAAAATATAACAACTGTGCTTCTGGCACTGCTGCTTTTAGGGATTGCGGCGGCGCCGGCGAGCGCGACATTGACGGTTACCTTAAATGGCACGACGCCTGCAAACGGGATAGGTAACACCAATGTGTCATTAAACATGACTATAGTGGATAGTGCAAATTTCACAGATTTTTACAATATCACATTACCGAATTTTACAGTAACTGGGGTTACAAATACGAGTAACCTAACGAATTTTGGCATGGTCAACTCTTGGAATAAGACATTCGGTGGTTCTGGTACAAGTGCAGCATGGGTGAATGTTAGCTTAAGCCAAGAAAATACAACGAATGTCACTCAAAGTGGAACAGCCATTTACATCAATTTATCAGGTATAACCGCGCCCCAAGTACTAAACACCACCACTCCAACAAATACCATAACAATTGCGACGAATGCTACAACAACCGGTGGAAGTGGAAATGCTACCATAACCTTTACCAGCACTGTTTCAACGGTTGCAAATGCTGGATTGGTAAACCTTTCTCTGTTTAAAGTAGCAAACAACAGCGATATATTCAATCTGGTATTAAACGCCTCAGATGCATTTGGTAACGTTGTCGGTGGTCTCACCTTTGCAGGTACATCTGTCGGGAATACCAGTACGGATGCTGTTGCAGTAAGTGCTACAAACGTTACAGGCTGGGCATTAGTTAACGTCACAAGCAAACTGGCAGGCCAGAGAAATATTACGGTAACATCTGGCAACGCCACGGCAAGCAACACTAATGTGGTCTTCATAGCAGGTCCGCCAACGAATCTTGCAATCATTGGTCCGAACAGTGTAACAGGGGTTACAACCCTTAACCAGACCGTTGCAATAGTGGATGCTTTCGGAAACAACGTTACAGCAGACCAACTTACCCCAAATTTTCTGCTAACGGCAAGCATTACCTCAGGTAATGCCAGTATTACAAGCACGAACCCGTTAACCATAACAAGTGCAAATGCAGCCAACATAAGCGGCACTTCAGGATTCCCGTATAACTACACTGCTACATATAACGACAATTTCACCATAACAGCAGCATCGGTTGGAGCAGGAGCGGTTACCCTACAGGTTACAAGCAACGGCAGCATTACAGGAACAAGCAAGACGGTCACGTTCTTTGGAGCCATAAATAGCCTTGGCATAAGCACTAACACGACATCCATGCACGCAAACAATGGAAACGATTCAGTGCTTCTTACCGTCCAGTTAAAGGATTCAAGCGGCAATAATGTTCAAGCAGCCGGGGTTACAATACAGCTTGGTTCTCTGACACCTACATTATTCAACAGCACCGACATTGCAACACCCAATAGTACAAATACAAGCGGCATAGCCACCTTCGTGGTCAAGTCGACGGGCATATCCGGCTCAGGTACTATTAGCGGTACAGTAACAGTTAACCCGGCAGGCGGAACCGGTCAGACTGGAAGCACCCAGACAATTACCCTGCTGCAGGCGCCGAGCTTTGGAAACTCTGTGGTTGTTAACAGCACAAGTGGAGTTATATCGACTGGAAAGAACTCCACAATAACAGCCACAATCAAGGATTACAACGGCACGGGTGTAGGAATCTTAGGGCAATCTGTGACCTTCAACATCACAACAGGTGATGCCACATTCGCAAACAACGGCCTTAAGTTATACACTGCGACCACTGTAACTGGTGGCAATGCAACTGCAAATATAACAAGCACCAATGCATCCACAACCATAAGCGTGAACGTAACAATTGCGGATGAGAACAGTGTAACAAAACAGGTTGGCTCGTTGCAGAACTTTAGTGTAACACCAAGTGCGGCAGCCAAGTTTATAATACTACCAACCAGGAATAAAGGCTTGACAAACTTGCCCGGAACTCCGCAGGTATTTACCATAAACTCAACTGACAGCTCGGGCAACGCCAACACCACAGCCAGTGGAACCATAAACATCACAACAAACAACCCAAGTCTGGGCAACATGACAAACGGCACAGCGACTGTGAACAACAATTTGACTGTAACTGTAACTGGTGGCAATGCAAGCTTCACTTATACTGTCAACAGCAGCACTGCAGGAACAGCAATCTTACTCCTTAACTCCTCTTTGGGTAATGATACAATCACAATTACCACAAGCGGAGCGGCGGGAATAAGCCTGACAGTCAACAAGACTGTACAGAATGTTAATAGTCCTGTTATGGCAAGCGCACAGCTTACTGATGCTTCAGGTAATGCACTGGGTATAAGCAATACAAATATCAGCTTTGTTGTGACGAATGCAACCGGTGTAATTCAGAGTGTATCTGTGAATGCCACAAATGCAAGCGGCATCGCAGTATTCAACGTCACCCAGTCAGTTGCAGGAGTTTATACAGTTGCAGCATCCAATACAACACTTGGATTGAGCAACAGTACCACTGTTACCTTTGCAGGACCGGCGGCAAGTATTGTAGTAACAGCAAACAATACTTCACCACAGGTGAACCAGACGGTAACCATTAATGCCACTGTCAAAGATGCAAGTGGAGTTACCTCGGGATCACTGGATACCGGAACTATGGCGTTCCTTGCAAATGGTGCTCAGTTTGCCACAGCAACCATTACAAATGGTCTCGCAAGCACAACCTATACTCAGGCAACGACAGGCGCTGTAACCATAACAGCCTTCTTCAATGCAACATTGCAGGGAAGCACGACCGTGACCTTCGGTGTAGTAGCGCCAACCCCGACACCAACACCGACACCGACACCAACACCGCCAGTGATACTGGTATCGTCCATAACGCCGACCAGCAGGAATGCAGTGATAGGCACACCTGTGACGATATTCATGTCAGTGATTAACGGCGGAACAGCAACAGCCACCAACGTGAGCATCACACAGGATTCCAGCTTGCCAGTAACTGTAAGCTATACGCCATGGAACGGAACAGCATTCACAGGTCCAGCAAACACACCGGTGAACATAGCTGGAAACAACGGAGTGGCAAACTTTGTGCTGACCATCACAGCAACATCGGCGATCAGTAGTGGTTCGTCGCTGACCTTCAACGTGTCAGGCACCAATGCAGCAAAAGCCCCGATAAGCGGAGTGAACACGCTGACAATGGCAGCAACAACACCAAGTGCAGCCCTGGCGGATGTCATCATGATATCCACAAGCCTGAATGTAAGCACAGCGGTCAACACACCAACATTCTTTGCAGTAGCTACATCGAACGTCGGTGTCACTGCAACCGGTGTAAGTCTTGTCGTGACTGTACCGGGTTCGATGCCAGGACTGGCAAACCAGGTGAACCAGACCAATCCATCAACCGGAGCCATCATCGGTCCGGCAACCGGATTGACCATTAACGCTGGCGCTCAGCCGAGCTTTGGAGTGTTCCTGACACCAACACAGCCGATAACCTTCGATCCAACACTCCACAGGATTGTGCTGACGTTGATCGATGGCAGCGGCAACGTAATCGGATCCCAGTCGGTGGCAATATCCACAAAGTAAAAGAACACAATGCAATGAGAGAGGTGTTTATGAAAATAAACACCACCTCTTTTTTTATTTTTAATTCCGTCAATTAAAGTCTTTTTCTTAAAATAAACGCACCTATCACTATA
>JAPZAS010000030.1 GCA_027460525.1 Candidatus Methanoperedens sp. | reverse complement strand
AATGGTTAAAGTTTCAATCGTAAAATGTGAAAACTACGACCACCAAAAAGTCAGGAATGCCATTCTTAAAAGTCTTGAACTCATCGGCGGGCTTGAGAAAATAATAAAACCGGGCGATAATGTGCTGCTAAAGGTAAACGCCATAGCGGGCTTTCCTCCCGAGCGGGCTGCAACCACGCACCCTTCCGTAGTGGGTGCGATGGTAGAAATAGTAAAAGAGGCGGGCGGAATTCCCTGGGTGGGCGATAGCTCCGGAGCATACGGCTTTACAGCGCAGTCGCTGGAGTTATCGGGAATAAAGAAGGCCTGCGAAGACTCTGGGGGAAAACTTATCAACTTTGAGTCCACAGGCACGTATGCTGTGGCGGTAAACGGCAGGGTTCTGACCACCATAAATGTTGCAAAACCTGCAATGGATTGCGATGTGCTGGTTTCCCTTCCAAAAATGAAAACTCACATGCTCACCAAATATACAGGCGCTATAAAAAATTTTTATGGCGTAATACCCGGAGGAGGAAAAGCTGCAATACACAGAATGGCGCCCACAGAGGAGAGTTTAAGCCAGGCTGTTGTGGACATCTACTCTGCCCTGAAGCCAGGGCTTGCGGTTATGGACGGCATCGTGGGTATGGAAGGGGATGGCGCCACCAATGGAACTCCGATAGCTTCTAAAGTTATCCTGTCAGGCACGGATTGCGTGGCTCTGGATGCTGTAGCCTCGGAGGTGATGGGATTTTCGCACAGGGATATCCTGACCACATGCATTGCACATGAACTGGGACTTGGCATGGGAGAGCTTGAGCAAATCGAGGTACATGGTGAGAAAATCAATGACGTGAGGATAGGATTTAAAAAACCAAGCCGCATATACTACAAACTGCCGACTTTTTTGGGGAAATTCGTATTCAAGAACGCAGAGAATATGTCACGAGTTGTGATATCCGGGGATGACTGCAAAAGATGCGGGATATGTTTTGAAAGCTGTCCTGTCTCGGCAATCACCCTTGAACCTCCTCTTGTTGACCAGAAAAAGTGCATAAAATGCTACTGCTGCCATGAGCTGTGCAGGAACGGCGCAGTAAAGCTGAAAACATCCTATCTCGGGAAGCGGCAATTGAAACGCTGGCTTATGTCCGAACCTGAAAGGAAAGGAATAATTTAATATCTCGAAGATGTATAACAGCGTGAGAAAACATGATTGTAAACTTCCAGGTTACAAACGTAGAATCCAAGGCATATTCCAGTGCAGAGGATGTTCGAAAATACAAGAATATCAACATAAACTACGACGTCAATCTTAAAAATCCCTCCATCGTGGTTCAGAGCACTCCTTTCGGGGAAAAATCCGTGCTAAGGGTGGAGTACACCTTTGCAATCAACTATCTCAGCCCGAATATCGGTCACATAAGGTTTGAGGGGCTGTCGGATTATTACAGCGAGGAAGATCTGAAGGCGCTGAAAGAAAAATGGGATGCGGGGAATGCGCCCGGGGATATCCAGAACGAGTTTGCCAATACCATGGTTGCAAATCTTGCGCCTCTGGCATTGATGCTCTCGAAGGCGCTCGGACTTCCTCCTTCCATGCCTGTTCCTGTAATCAATTTCCAGCAGCAGGTACAGAAGAAAAAGGAAGAGCCGACGTATTATCACGGATAGGGCAGCGTCTATCATTTGGCGTGGGCTTTTCTGAAAAGGATAAGAACGGAGAGTTTTTCGCATTAATTAATGCAATAATTTTCCTATTACGTCTGCAAAAAAAAGAAGTATGCTTTGAACGATTTTAAGAAAATACCTACCAATGTTGTCAAGCCCAAAGATTCCTTGTAAAGCTGTTAAAAAGGTTAAGATAAGTAGATAAGTATTGGTTCTTGCTTGCTGTAATTCAAATTGCCCCTGGATGAAAAAGTGTTCGAACCATTTATTCTTTTTTGAATAAGGTTCGAGTTGTCCAGAGTACTTATCTTTTTGATATGTAGTTATTACATCATCGCCAACCGGAATAACATCACACAGAAACCAAAAAACACCTGTTGCATAAGTTGTTATTTGTTCTAACCAAATCTGTATGGATTCTCCTGGGTTAAGACTCCGAATTGAAAATTCTTTGCTTACATTATATTCTATGGTTTGAGCTGCATCCTTGACGGAGATGTTTTTTAAGGTAGCCCCTGGGAACACGTTTTCGCCGATATTCTTTATATTTAAGCCATACATGAAAAGACGATTTTGTATTGGAAAATCAATTTTTCCAAATCGGGATTTATTAGGGATTTTAAAGATAAATTCGATTTGAAGCTTATATTCCATTTGTTTCTTAATTTTCTTGGACTTATTTATAAATTGCTATCGGCAATATTCCCCTAAAAAATAATATTTCCAGAATGCATAGTTATTATTGCCTGCATCTACTTTTCTTCTTGAACCGCCCTTTTCTATCTCTCGGACTCTGGCGCTTCTTGGGTCTGCGTTTATGCGCCTTTACCTTCGATGCTGTGACAATCCCGCATATCCAGCCTATGATTGCGCCCTTGCCAATGCGCAGATATTCCTGCTTGGGCAAGTTAGAATTAAAATTAATGCTTCACATTGTGTTTAAATCGGTTTTTGATAATTCCGTAACGGTGTAATAGCAAAAAAATATATAAATGTAGAATGACTTAACTTCTATTTAGTTTGGTTAAACTTCATGCCTTCAGAACAAAAGAAAATTTCATTTTTAATTAATGGAGCAAATAAAATACCTGCCATGTATGTGGCAGAGATTTTACAGCATCTTCAGAATATTCTTTACAGCATAGGTGATCATATTGAAGGAAATGCACCAAGACCAAAAGGGGACTATCCGCAATCAATTAAGGATTATTGTTCGTTATTTATAAACAATTTGAGTACAGGTAGCATTCTTGCAGAAATGCAGATCGGGGGTGCCCAAGAAAGCTTACCAGAAATGCAGACGTTGGGTGAAAGGTCAATTTCAATCGCTAATGATTTGATAAATCTACTTTCTGAAGGTGATTTAAATAGAGCAAGTCAGAACCTGCCCACTTTAATTGATGACCCTCGTCGTCTAAATAGAATCTTAAGAGAATTTGACGCTATCTGGCCAGATAGCAGTTCCAACATTAATATTAGTTTTAATTTCGGGCAATCATCTTTTAGAGTCCTCAATCCTGCACAAAAAATAATGATTCAATCCCTTCTGCAAAGACAGCCAGAAGAATATGAAAAGGAGATTTTTGGAAGGTTTATAGAACTACGTGTAGACCAAAAAAGACATCTACAAATCGATTCGCCTGAGGGTCTTATAGTATGTCAATATGCTCCTGAAATACAAGATTTTATAATTAAGTATATAGGTGAACTTGTCAGAGTCCGAGGGTTAATGACTCCTACCCAAACTGGAAAATACGTTCTCCAGATTGAAGATGAAACTTCTCTAGAAACAATAACGAAATATCAGATAAAATCGTTTGCGTTAGGTTCAAAGATTAAACTACTGAGTGAACCGCTTTCAGTTGATGTTATTTTTGATAATGACCAATATATCGTTTCAAATGATGAATTGGGACTTCTTGCTGTGGCTAATTCCATGAAATCGGCGGTGGAAGAAATAGAGGATGAATTAGCTATTTTGTATTCAGAATATGTGGCTGCATCTGAGAATGAGTTATCCCCCGGGGCAAGAAGGTTAAGGGGCAAACTGATGGAAATTTTAGCTTAGGTAAAATCTATGGCTGTATATAAAACAAAGGACATCGAATCTGCTCTGAGCAGAAAGGGCTTTCAGGTTCATCATTCAAAACATAAAATATATATCTTATACGTTGATGGAAAGAAAACCAATATATTTACTTTCGTGAGTCATGGAATTAAGGAATATGGGAATCCACTTCTCAGCAAGATGAAGAGGCAACTTCATCTGTCAGGTAATCAATTTGATGACTTGGTATCCTGCCCCTTATCATATGAGCGACTTGTTGAAATATATACAGAACAAAATTTAATCTGATAGTTACATCTAATGCTTCTACTATCTACATCGGCTTTTCTTCTTGAACCGCCCTTTCTTATTTCTCGTACACTGGCGCTTCTTGGGTCTGCGCTTATGCGCCTTTACCTTCGATGCTGTGATAAACCCGCATATCCAGCATACGATTGCGCCTCTCGGTAGATAAGGCAATATTAATAACCCTTGAATGGTTATATCCTAGACAAGGTGATTATGCAAATCAAAGACCATCTAAAAAAGAAATTTGAACATATATTTATAATATGTGTGGCTATAATAGTAGATGTTATCCCGATAATCGCTGTTATGGCGGGGCTTTGGATTGTAAAATATTTTTCAACATTATTTGGGTTTGAAGGATTTTATCTGATAAAAATAATCTCTACTTTTTCGGAATTATTTATGGTAATTCTTTATATAAGCACTGTAGTTTTGAGCCTTAAAGCAATCTATAAGCTATTTAAAGAAGGAGAGTAATAGAGTTAACTATATGGCTTCTGATGCGACTATTAAGAAATGCAGAGATTTTCTCGATACTGTCACAATGGGCGAGGTTGTCAAAGCAGTTATATTTAATATAGCATATCTCTTTACAATGACTATAATCGGTGCTCTTTTGGTAACATTGTACGGCTATTATATTCCCATCAATGTGACGTCCGCTACATCGGTATTGGCTGTCGCTTTTATTTTTGCGTTCTTGGTTATCATAGACTTTGGGCTTTTGATTTCCGATAAACCAACACCTACTCTTATAGTTATACTGCTGGTCATTGCTCCGTTTTTTATGATATACAGACTTCTTAAGAGTGCAGATTTTATTCAGGTTGATAGAGGCACGCCAGCCAGGATTAAGCGGTACGTTCCCCTAAGGTTCATCAGTGGATAACAACCTTTTTCTTTTATCCTCGCCCTTGCCAATACTCAGGTTTGATTTTGTCTTCATCAATGGCTAGCGTCGGCTATTCAACCAATCTGCGCACAAGCCTGTGAACCATCCCGAGAAAGGTAACAAGCCAGGCAATTAAAGCTGCATATATGAAATAGCGGGAAATCGGGTAAAGAAAAGATAACCCTGTGGCTTCTGCAAATACGAAGGTGCTGGTGGTGTACATACCCAGAGGGAACACCAGGCTCCAGTATTGCGGATCATAGCTGAGAGGGAAGTGTTTGTAAAAGTTGCGCCATGCGCTTAGAATTAACAGGAGGGGAATCCACCACGTTGCAGCAGCCCAGAAGAAAAGGGCAGACCCTTTAAGGAAAGGAAGAATTTCTTGCAGGAATAGCCATTGAGGAGAGTCCAGGATAAGCCTCGCTCCTGCCAGTGTCGTGATTGCCGCTGCTCCCATGTCCACCCAGTAAAGAGGAATAAACGCTTCGGGAGTCAGGCTAAAGAATGTCAGCCTGTAAAAGACAAGAGAGATAATCAGCATGTACAGCATGGCGCCGAAAAGGTATAGAACAAGCGCAGAAAAAAGGACAGGCTCCTTCCATGCCAGAAATCCCGGGGCAACCAGTGTACCGAGAATGGAGACAGACTGCGTTGCTACAACAGCGATGAACCATCCTCCGTGAAGCCCGGTTTCCAGACCTGGCTTTTTCTCGCGTACAATAACGGCAGTGAAGAACGCATATATCAGGATGAGCCAGAGAATCGTCCCGATGAACAGGAGAAAGAGCGCGGTGGTGAAATCCCCGGCAATAAGCACGAACTGGTTCCCCAGAATGCACGTGCCTGCGACCAGTGTAAAGAATCCAGGTCCCTTGGCATGGTCTGTTAAATCAGCAATGAATTCAGGATAGTGCCAGAACAGGCGAGACAGGGTGAGAAGCCATAAAACTACATAAGCCGCTTTGTTGATGAAAAAAAGAGACAAAGCCAGAGAGACCATTCCCAGCAAATAAGAGGCAATGGAGACTATGCCAGTCGCCATTACAAGGGCAAAATAACCCGGGTAAAGGTTTTTTATGCTATCTTTCAATTTCGTTATCAAAATAAATCGTTCATATTTGAATTTCTAATAATTATCCATGGTCGCTTTCACGCTATTCTTATATTCACCCTTAAGCGAATAGACATTGTGGTCGCCCTTCACATCTATTCGGAGGATGCCAAGCCTGGTATTCATGAGACCCACCATAGCCGAAACTCCCCTGTAATTAACATCAAAGCCATCTTTCTTGAGATGGTCATACACATCCTGCGTGGTATAGGGTTCGTTGCTTAGAAATAATTTTAGAACACACTTCCTGATGCCTGTATCGTCACGCATCAGATACTTTGTAAGTCGTGCCTTCACTGCCTCATTTTCCTTGGCGCTCAGTCAAACCACCTTTTTCTTACTATTAAATTTTTAGAGTTTATACCTTTGCATTAAAGAGGAGTCTTTTCCATCACCATTCCGTTTTTCATGGGATAGCGCTCGATTACACAAACACTGCATCCTGCCTTTTTAAACTCATCTGCAAGTTCCTCGGCTATCCACCAGGCTGTTTCAATAGAACCATCATGGACATGGTACATAGTATCCTCTACCTGTGTTCCTTTCAGGATATCCAGGCAGTTTCCCTCAATAACCCCATAGACAAGAGTCCCGTCCTCGGTGACCTCATCAAAATCCCGTGAAACCTTTTTTGCAATACGTTTGAATCTTTCCCGAAGCTGGACAGCGTCCTTGAATCTTGAGGAACAGAAATGGAGCCTGTCAAAGGTTAATGCCAGAGCCGCCCCTTTACTTCCAAGCACGGCAGATGAAACGTCATCAACAGTAGAAAAACCGCGTTTATTAAGCTCGACCGAATTTGTTTCAGAAAACTCAAGCTCGTTAAGGTTCAAAAACCCTCCTACCTCCTCAAGTAAGGATAAAATAGCCCTGTAATCGGCATGAAAAGAGGGAACTTCAATCCCGGTGGAAAGACCGAGTTCATGGGCGGTGGTGATAGATTTCCGATAAGGCGTGTTACTGATATTTGCCCAGAGCTGTGGTGGTGGATGGAATCTTATCTCATCAAGACCTGCGTTCCTCAAATTTTCAAGTACATCCTTTTCCGGCGCAAGGGCGGTGTATAAATGTATATGGTGAGGTTCGCCGAACTGGTTTTTCAGGAGTTTTATATAATGAACCACCCGTTCCAATCGCAACAGCGGCTCACCGCCCGTTATACCTGTTCCCAGCGCATCCATTGAAATTGCTTCTTCTATCAGGTCTTCGTCCTTTTTTACAGGTCTTTCGTTTGCAAAGGCTAAATCCTTACCGCGCCGCTCGTTCGAAACCGGGCAGTAAAAACAATTCTTTCCGCACACTCCGGTAACAAAAAGAACCATCTTTGCACCTTTGTAACATAAACGGCATCCCTGCGGAAGGTAATTGAAAAAAGAACCTGTTCTATCTTTTTGCATTCTTGTTAAACCCGTATTAAAATACGGGGTCTTGCTACTTGCTTCGGTTGATGATATACTCACTTAGCTCTCCCAGCTTTCTTTTTGCAGGGCTTTCATCCAGGTTTTCAATACTTGAGTTTGCAATCTCGATCTCTTCCCTTGCAACCTTTTGCGCATAGTCAATAGAATCCGAAACAAGATGCATGAGTTCCCCGTTATTGCATTTCATCATCCTCTCTATCGAAATGCCTGAATTGATAGCATCAAGCAGCACAATGGAGGGTCTTCCCATGAAAAGGTCTTTTTTTACAGGTTTACCGAGGTCTTCTTCCTTGGAAATGCAATCCAGTACGTCATCCCGAATCTGGAAGGCTATACCTATATGATTCCCGAATTGTGTAAGCTCTTTTATCTGCTCCTCATTGCCCCCTCCCACTACAGCCCCCACCTCGGCTGCCGAACTGAATAGCGACCCGGTTTTCCTGAAAGCCAGCTCAAGATAGCTTTTTTTATCCCTGGCAAAATCCACAAGTTCCATGGCCTCCCCCTCGCCCATGCAGAACAATGAATCTGCTATTGCATGGATCAGTCTCGGGTCGCGGGCCGCGATTTTAAGTGACAGGGCTGCAAGAATCTGAACCGTTAGAAGAGCCATGTCATTGCCCCACAGGGTATGAATCGTGTACCTTCCGCGCCTTTTTTCTGATTTATCGATTACGTCATCCAGCACCAGTGAAGAGGAGTGTATAAGCTCAATGGAGGCGGCTGCAAAACATGCCTCCTCAGCCTTTCCTCCCACCGCTTCGCATGAAAGCGTTACAAGAGCAGGTCTGATGCGTTTTCCCTTCGAGGCTATGGCATAAGCAACAGCGCCGGCAAGTTCAGGCGGTTTTATATCCACAAGCAGAGCTGGCAGTTCGGAGTCTACCAATCGTGCGCGCTGTGCTAAAAGTTGCTCAATTTTCATTGCTCACACCATGACCGAAATGCTCAAAAAAGTTTCTATTAAACGCATATCTTCACAACTTAAATTAATCATAGATAGATTTTATCATTCAATATTCAGGTTGCGCATTCTTTCAACAGCTTCATTGATTCTATCCACCGGCTGCGTAAGGGCAAATCGAATATATCCTTCGCCGTATTCGCCGAATCCTATGCCGGGCGTGGCTACTATTCCTGCTTCTTCAAGAAGCATCCTGGCAAAATCAGAAGAGCTGCCATTTATATGCGCCCATACATAGAACGTAGCCCTGGGAGCTTTTACCGCAAGTCCGAGTTCCTTCAAGCCAATAAGAAGCGCATCACGCCTTTCCCTGTATGTCCTGTTCATTTCACGCACACAATCCTGGGAACCGCTCAAAGCGGCAATGCCTGCTTCCTGCACTGCTTCAAATACGCCCGAATCCACGTTTGTTTTCACCTTCCCGAGACCGCCGAGTATATCGCTGTTCCCCACTGCAAAACCCAGCCGCCAGCCTGTCATATTATAGGTCTTTGATAAAGAATGCACCTCGATGCCAACGTCTTTTGCCCCGCTCACATTCAGGAAGCTGGGCGCCTTGTAACCGTCGTAGGTCATTTCCGAATAAGCATTGTCGTGAATTACTGTGATTTCATTTTCGTTTGCAAAATCCACCACTTTTTCAAAGAATTTCAACGGCGCAACAGCCGAGGTGGGATTGTTGGGATAATTGAGAAACATGAGCTTCGCTTTTCTGGCTATATTCGAGGGTATTGCCTCAAGGTCGGGAAGGAAGTCGTTCTCTGCCAGGAGCGGCATCTTGAAAGGTTTTCCATCTGCAAGAATGGAGCCGATGTTATAGACCGGATACGCCGGGTCAGGGACGAGCGAGACATCTTGCGGGTTTAAAAATGCAAGCGGGATATGGGCTAATCCCTCCTTTGAACCTATAAGCGTGAGAACTTCGTCCTCAGGATTTAGATCCACGTTCATGGTTTTTTTATACCACTTTGCTGCCGCAGTTCTAAAAGAAAGCATTCCCTCGTATGATGGATAGCGGTGATGGGCAGGGTTGTCGAGGGCTTTTTTCATGGCTTCCACGACATGCTGGGGCGTAGGTAAATCGGGGTCGCCTATGCTCAGGTTGATGACATCCATGCCTTTTTTGATGACCTCGGTTTTTGCTTTGTCGATGGCAGCGAATAAATAAGGGGGTAATGAGTTTATCCTGTCGGCGTATGTGACCATGGGGATTTTGAGATGTTGTTTATGTATATAAGATATAACTTTTTGATTTGGAAATTCAGAACCGCAGATGAAAAAACTTATGAAAGTTTTATCAAAAACTGTTGCGGCAGTTTACCCCGCACAACCGTCACGTCAGTTGACGCCGTACACACGTATGCCAGCGCACGGGCATACGTGGATGCGTCCTCAAGGGCGCAACCCTTGACGTATGGCTTCGCCATACGTGGGTACTGCGTAAACCGAAGTCTCGGTTTATGAACGCCCCGACTCGCAAGCCTGTGAAAGAGGGGGTGATAAGCAGGGTCTAAGTACACAAAGTCCTTGGTTGTATGACCTTGTCGGAAAGCTTTTAAGTCAGTCAACCAGAATTAATACTATGAAAGATGCTTTAGAATATTTCAGAGCAAATCTTGTGAATATGATTGCCAAATACGAAGGGGAATATGTCGCAATAATAGAAGACAAGATTATATCCCACGGCAAAGATGTAAAAAAGGTCTATCAGGAGGCAAAAGATAAATTTCCTAAAAAGGTTGTATTTTTAGGTCAGGTTCCAAGAAAGGAGGCTCTGATTCTTTGAAAAAATGTTTCAAGTTTGCAGAAGAAAATTCTTCAAGCCTTGGGATTGTTTATAGACCGATAGCGAAAGTGGGATTGAAAGACGCCAACGGAGACGTGTTCGAACTCAGCGTGCTGGTTGATTCCGGTGCCGATATAACGATTCTTTCGAAAAGAATAGGTGACATCATGGGCGTAAATGTGGAACAGGGTGAGGCAAAAGTATTCCGGGGAATAGTTGGGGAAATGATAGCTTATGTCCATAAAATACCGTTGTTCATAAATGGAAAGGAAATTGAAACGAGAGTTGCTTTTGCTCTCTCGGAAGTACCAAATTTATTAGGCAGGCTTGATATTTTTAAGAATTTTGAGATAAGTTTCAGGAAGGAAGAGGATTTTTGTTTCAGCGATTGATTTCCTATATTAATGAAAGTGGATTATAATGAAAATCCTCAAAAACAGAATATGTGTTGTATGTGGGCGCAAGTTCAATGTTAAACTTGAAAAAGGCAATGTAATCCCTATCCAGTATTTCTACTCAAAGGAACTCGGGAAAGCTCTAACAGATAAAGAAACGGAATACTGGGAATGCGACTATTGCAGCGGATACATGAAGGAGAGAGTAAAGGAATGGATGATTACAAATTGGGGTACCCGCTGTCCTGATTTTGATGAGAACTGCCCGCTTTGCAAAGCATGGAAATGTTTTGACTATCTTTTTGAGATGGACTGATAATTACAATGATTCCTTCGCTTTGCGTTCTTTGCGCCCTTCGCGGTGTATAGCGCCACATATTTATCACTTTTAAAATATTAAATCTCGGCGCCGATAGGTTCCCGAAACAACCTCCCGATTCTGCGAACGGCTGCGACCATGCTCTGAGCGAAGAGCCTGCACGAAGAAAATGATTTACGGTATCAATTTCAATTTATGATGCCTGAACAGGCCGAAGAAGATCCCCACTGGGTAATGCCGGAAGAAATAGTAGACCTGAAAATCGAAGAAATATCAGAATTTGTAGATGAAAAATTTAATGGCGACACAGACAAGTAAAGAAGATTGTGAAGAAAAACTTAGGCAAATTTATCCTTGTATTCAACATTGATGAGAAAATTCCTCTTCAGGATGTAAAAGAGGATTTGCTATATAACGATGTGTTGGAGGTTTTTGTAAGGGTAAATTCTGGTGGGATTGTATTAACAAAGTCTGACTTGGTTTTCTCCACGGTTGTTTTGAATATCCCTGACATGGAAGGAAAATTTATTGAACTTGTTGACGAATTGAACGGAGGTGGAGAATACGAGTTTGATATTGATTTTACAATCAAAACTTCTTTTGTGCTCTTTGATAAGGGTGCTTATGTCTTTTACGACATCGTAAATCCTTTGAGTTGGTTTTATTTTGCCCATCTTATCAACCTCCTATAGGCATGGGATAACGTTTGGCGGGTATGCGAAATCTTATAATCCTCATTCCCTCCGGGTTATTTCATCTGCAATCAATTCCGCCTGTTTTAGCACTGTTTCTGTTGCAAGTGCCTGCATATCCGGAGGATAACCATATTGCCGCAAAGTCCGTTTGACAATCACTTTTAATTTCGCCCTGACGCTTTCTTTTATCGTCCAGTCGATTGATGCGTTTTGTTTCACTTTCTCAAATAAAACAATAGCCAATTCCCGTAACTTTTCTTTTTGCATCAGTTCTCTAGCGCTGTCATTATCTGCAATTGCTGTATAAAAAGCGTATTCAAATTCGGACAATCCCATTTCCTGTGGCTCACTGTCCATCTTCTTTATCTCTTTACTAAGTTCAATCAGTTCTTCTATTACTTCCGCCGCAGTAATGACCTTGTTATGATATCTCTTGATAGAATCTTCAAGCATTTCCATCAATGATCTACTTTGAACAAGGTTCTTTTTCAATCTCGACTTTATTTCATCGTTAAGAAGCTTTTTTAGGACTTCAAGAGCGATATTTTTATGTTCCATGTTCTGAACTTCTAAAAGAAATTCTTCTGATAATATAGAAATATCCGGTTTCTTAATACCTGCAGCATCGAAAATGTCTATCACTTGTTCGGTTACGAGGGCTTGATCTATAACTTGCCTGATTGCGGTTTCAATTTCTTCGTCGGTTTTGCCTGTTCCAGTGCTGTCAAACTTTACAAGTCTGGACTTTATCGCTTGATAGAAAGAGACTTCATCCTTCACATGCATTGCTTGCTCGTGCGGAATGGCGATAGAAAATGCTCTTGACAATGCAGTCACTTCATCAATAAACCGTTTCTTTCCTTTTTCAAGGCCAAGTATATGCTCTTCAGCAGCGAGTAATATTGATAGCTTTGTTGAGGTGTCTGCTGTAAAGTAATGTTCATAGGAAAAGCCATGAAACATTTGGGAAACGATTTCTAATTTTTCAAGCATCAGTTGAACAGCTTTTTCCTGAAGAATGGCGGCATCGCCTTTTCCTCCGCTATCAGAATAAAATGATAAAGCTTCTTTCAGGTCGGACGCAATTCCGAGGTAATCAACGACTAATCCACCAGGCTTATCTTTATAGACCCTGTTCACCCGTGCAATTGCCTGCATAAGAGTATGGCCTTTCATGGGTTTATCGATATACATAGTGTGCAGACACGGAACATCGAAACCAGTAAGCCACATATCTCGCACAATCACTAATTTTAATTCGTTTTCTGGGTCTTTCATTCTTTCTGCCAAAACCCGTCTCTGTTCTTTGGTGGTATGATGTTTTGAAATCTTTGGACCGTCAGAAGATGCAGAGGTCATTACAACTTTGATAACACCCTTTTTAAGGTCGTCGTTGTGCCATTGTGGTCTAATCTTGATAATCTCATCATACAGGTCGGCGGCAATCCTTCTTGACATTGCCACGATCATTCCCTTACCCTCAAACACTTCCTGTCTTTGCTCAAAATGGGTTACGATGTCCTGCGCAATCTGTCGTATTCGGTTTTCGCTGCCGATCAAAGCTTCCAGTTGTGTCCATTTCGCCTTTGCTTTTTGTGTATCGGCAAGGTCTTCATATTCCAATTCCTCATCCAATTCGGCAACAAGTTTTTTGCCTTCCTTGCTGAGGGCGATTTTTGCCAATCTGCTCTCGTAATAGATTTTTACCGTTGCGCCGTCCTCTACCGCCTGGGAGATATCGTAAACATCGACATAATTTCCGAAAACAGCGGGTGTGTTCACATCTGTTTTTTCGATGGGTGTACCAGTGAAGCCGAGGTAGGTCGCATTGGGCAAGGCGTCGCGCGTATATTTCGCAAAGCCGTAAACAATCTTCTTACCGATTACATTTCCCTTCTCGTCTTTTGCATCGATGGTTTTTGCCTTGAAGCCGTACTGCGTCCGGTGGGCTTCGTCAGCTATCACAATGATGTTGCGCCGGTCTGAAAGTTCTGGGTAAACGTTTCCTTCTTCGGGCTGAAACTTCTGAATGGTAGTAAATACTACTCCCCCAGATGCGACGTTCAGTAACTCTTTTAGATGATCTCTGCTTTCAGCCTGGACGGGGTCCTGCCTGAGAAGCTGCTTTGAAGCTGCGAAGGTGTCAAATAACTGGTCGTCTAGATCGTTTCTATCTGTGATTACCAATATGGTCGGATTGTCAAGAGCAAGAACGATTTTACCTGTGAAAAACACCATCGACAGTGATTTTCCGCTACCCTGGGTGTGCCATACAACTCCACCTTTGTGATCTCCTGCCGGTTGGGCATCTATACTGGTTAAACCGTATTTTTCTGGCGATTCCATCACCTTAAAACCATGGTAAGTTCCATTTTTATCAACTAAGTAACCTGATGCCCGCAAGGTAGATTCTACGGCTTTATTCACAGCGTAGTATTGATGATACGCAGCCAATTTTTTAATTGTCTGGATTGTTGTAACACCCGTTTCCTTGTCTTCCTTTTTTGATTTGTCAAATACAATAAAATGCCGGATAAGGTCCAAGACGGTTCGTTTATTGAGCATCCCATTGATCAGCGTTTCCATTTGCCCTATTAGATGCGACGCTTCAGTTTTGCCGTCAGAAGATTTCCATGTCATGAAGCGGCTGAAACCGGCAGAAAGGGAGCCTGCCTTTGCCTCCAGACCATCGGAGATAACCATAAAACCATTGTAAGTAAAAAGACTGGGAATTATCTGTTTGTAGGTTTGCAATTGTTTGAATGCAGATTTTATGGTTGCGTTCTCATCGGCGGGATTTTTTAATTCTATGATAACCAGGGGCAACCCGTTCACAAAAAGGACGACATCGGGGCGCTTGTTCACGTTATTTTCTATGACTGTGAATTGGTTGGCAACAAGAAACTCGTTGTTCTCTGGATTTGTAAAATCAATCAGCCAAACCAGGTCGCCCCTATCTGCTCCGTCTTTGTGATAACTTACTTTTATGCCTTCTGTCAGCATTCGGTGAAAAGCTTCGTTGTTGGCAATCAGTTCAGGAGAGTTAAGCCGTAATATCTGCTTGATAGCATCTTCTCTTGCATCTGCCGGAATAGTGGGATTTATTCTGCCAACAGCTTTTTTCAGACGCTCCAACAACAGTACCTCGTCAAAGGTTTTTCTCTCGGGTGTTGCGCTGTCGGGGGCTATTTCAGGAGCATAAATATACTGATAGCCGGACTTTTCCAATAGCTCAATTGTGAATTCCTCTATGGCAGATTCGGTCATTTTAGTCATAATAGTTCACCCAGTGAAAGGTTTATACAATTGGGTATAGTTGAAGGATCTTTTGCTATTTCTCGAGATGCCCCACCGATTATTTCATATGAATAATTGCCCGAATCATCAATCTTTTTAAAATAGCATAATTTCAAGTGAGAACCTTCCAGATGGAAATGAATGAAAGGGGAAATATTCAAAATCATGTTATCAAATTCAAGTAAAATTATTTGGTCATTCAATATTGGTGTAAAAAGAGTTAGCTCAGGGTCTGAGAATACTTTATCATAATTCTTTTCTTGTAATGAATGACCTTGAAATATATTAAACCTAATTTTATGAATATCGCCGATATTTCTTACATATCTTAATATGTAAACTTCTTCTAAAAAACTTAAATTAAAGAGTAAATTGGAGACTATTGGAGATAGATCCTCAAATCTACTTCGTGCTTCTTGCTCAGATAGAGCCGCAATGTGGGATAAGGAGTTTCTTTCTTGGTTTAATTCTTTAATTACTTCAAAGATATCCATCTCTATATAAGATGAAATATTTAATTCATTTTTATTCTGTTGGTCATATTCGATAATTTTTTGCATAGCCTCAACTTTCCACCCTAATCTTTCACTCATTAATCCTCGGAATCCATTTCTTATCTTTTCGCCGTCAAATATTCTAACGTTACTCAATAAAAATCTTTTATAATTAACTTCACCAACAACCAAACCATAGAGAACATAAATTAGGCTTTCCCAAGTTGATCTTAAAAGGTTTAATCTGTGTTGATCATTATCAAAAGCTCGTTCTGTTTTATGATAAAAGTATGCAATTGGTGCAGGAAAACTATCGTAAACAACTTGAGGGTGATCTTCCTTTTTTCGGTTTACATAATCTGTTAATTGTTCATTATATGCAATTTCATCCATTTCAAATAAAATTTGACTTGGGGGCCTAGAAAAGTTATTTCCAATACGAATATCACCATTTTCATCAAGAAATGATTCGAATTCTTCTCGATATTTTTGATAGTTTATCAAAATTCCACCATCACTTCACCACTCATCAGTTTGGGCAAGAGTGTATCCCGCAGTTTTTCGAGGGTGTGGATTTGCTTGCTATTAAATAATATTTTATCAATCCATGGTTTAGCAAGATATTCAAATTCATCCATCAAATATTTTGGTGGCATTATAACTTTGAAAGATTTCATCGCTTCTTGGTTTAAGCCTGGTTGTGCTGAATTTGCATTTAATTGAGCCAGTTCTTCTTCTTTTAATAAATAATAAATAAAAAGCTGATTTGATTTCTCATTACTACGCAAAATAAATACATGTTCATTGACAATACATTTTTTATAAGGGAATCCAATCCCAAACATTCCTTTTCTTCCTACATATGCACCGTCTTTATAAATTAAAATATCATAATCCTTTATAAAGCCTCTTTTTATTGACTTATAAAATGCTTCAGTTACATACTTGGTTTTAGAGAAATCATAATTACCTATACCATTAATATTCTCTGCACCAATACTGGGTATCCCAATTTTTAGATCGGGGTCAATTCCACCCTTCGGTCTACTACCTGACTCAATTAAAGAAATAATATCTTCCAACTTCCCTTCCCCCCACCCCTCATCCGCCTCCTCCACAAACCTCTGCCTGAAAAGTGTTTCCGCCATGGCTTCGAGGGTTTTGTTCTGGCGGTGGAGCAGATCTATCTTGTCATCGAGACTGGAAAGCACCGAGGCGATGGCGCGCTGTTCTGGAAGTGGCGGTTTTAAAAACTGATATTCCCTAATTGTAGTAGGCGATGTATGACGGATTGAAGTGCCAGAGGCCGCACCTACAATGAACCCTTGATAATCTTTTGTTCTCATCAGCCAATAAATGAAGTCCTTATCAATTTCATTTGATAAAAACTGAATTAAACCTATTCGCTGATTATGTAAATAATTCTTACCATTACTCCGTGGTACTTTTGCAGAATAACCAAGAGTATCTCCATCTTTACTCAAATCAGTCATCGTAACAATAATGTCATTTTTTTTTAGGACATATTCACTGGGATATTCACCTTTAAAATATTTGAATTTGCTAGATTTGAATCCCCCGCCAATATGAAAATTACCAGGAGTTACAAGTATATCCTTTGTGGTTTCTTCTGTAATATATTTGCCTTTGAAAGCAAATCCATGTTTGATATTAATAAATTGACCCAGATTACATTCTTTCCACTCACTCATCGAGCTTCACCTTCTGGAGGTTTTCAGCAATGAAGGCGTTCAGTTTTGCTTCTTCTTTCAACTGCTCATCAAACTCGGTTTTCAGCTTGGTGAAGCGTTCTTTGAAGTCGAAATCGTCTTCTTCGTCTGGTAAATCCACGTAACGCCCCGGTGTCAGAACATTATCCAGCTCACGCACCCGTTCTATGCTTGCGGAATTGCAAAATCCTTTGATGTCCTCATACTTGCCGTTGGGGTTGCGCCAGTTGTGGTAGGTTTCCGCGATTTTTGTTATATCCTCTTTTGAAAATTCGCGGGTTCTGCGGTTGATGAGATGCCCCATGTTCCGGGCGTCAATAAACAGGATTTCATCTGTGCGATTGCGGTATTTTCCATTGGCTTTGTTTCTGCTCAAAAACCACAGGCTGGCGGGTATCTGGGTATTCAGGAACAGTTTTGCTGGCAGGTTCACTATGCAGTCAACAAGCCGTGCTTCCACAAGTTCTTTGCGGATTTCGCCCTCGCCAGATGATTTGGAGGTGAGCGACCCCTTGGCCAGAACAAAACCAGTTTGTCCGCTTGGGCTGAGGTGGTAGAGGAAATGCTGTATCCAGGCGTAATTGGCATTGCCTGTAGGTGGAACACCGTATTTCCATCTGCCATCCTTGCGGAGCAAATCGCCGCTCCAGTCGCTATCGTTGAATGAGGGGTTAGCGATGACGTAATCCGCTTTAAGGTCTTTGTGAACATCGTTGAGGAAGGAGCCTTCGTTGTTCCATTTCACCTGCGAGCTGTCGATGCCCCTGATTGCAAGGTTCATTTTACACAATCGCCATGTGGTCTGGTTGCTCTCCTGTCCATAAATCGATATATCGTTTACCTTTCCCTGGTGTCCGGCAACGAACTTTTCCGATTGGACAAACATACCGCCTGAGCCACAGCATGGGTCAAAGACCCTCCCGTTATAGGGTTCAAGCATTTCCACCAGTAATTGAACAACGCTTCTTGGCGTGTAGAACTGTCCCCCCTTTTTACCCTCCGCCAGGGCGAACTCGCCAAGGAAATACTCGAAAACATGCCCAAGAATATCGGCACTTCTGGCTTTTGCATCACCAAGAGCGATATTGCCAACCTGGTCTATTAAACCGCCAAGACTTGTGGGGTCAAGGTTGCCCCGCGCATAGACTTTTGGCAAAACCCCTTTGAGCGAGGGATTCTCCTTCTCGATTGCGTCCATCGCGTTATCAACGTCTTTACCAATCTCTGGCTGTTTGGCTCTAGCCTGAAGATATGACCATCGGGCTACCGGAGGGACAAAAAAGACATTCTCGGCTTTGTACTCGTCCCTGTCTTCAGGATCAGAGCTGGCGTATTCTCCTTCGCCCTTCTGCAACTTGTCATATAAACCTTCAAATGCAACTGATATGTATTTCAGAAAAATAAGGCCCAAGACTATGTGTTTGTATTCGGCAGCGTCAATATTCTTTCTGAGTTTGTCCGCTGCTTTCCACAGTTGTTTCTCAAGAGGTTCTTCTTCAGTTTTAGTGTCGTTATTTGCCATTTTACCAATCCTTCGAATACAATCTCTCTCAAATCATTCATATAGCTATATTAAATCTATTCTCATTTACCCGATGGATAGACAAAGGAATTGAAAACATCTCAAACAGATATCCCATATTTGTTCAGCATCACAACCTCCCCGTCCCCACCTCAGCAGCCGACCCGCCCCGCCACCTCCCGCCGCGCCCCGACCGGAAGCGGCACGTCTTCAAATCCGCAAGAAAAAAGCCCATCCCATCGATGCGAGCTTGGGGAGTTCGGGTCTAATGGAATATTGCTGCGCCGGGAACATATCGGCGCCAGAAGTTTAATATTTATAGAATTATAAATATTTGGCGTAGCAGAAAATGCAATGAAGAGCGACACTTTAAATCTGCGTTCATCTGCGTTTATCTGCGGTTTTTAATTGTGTGTGACCTGGCAGGCTTTGGTTTTGAAGAATGAGGATGCTTCGGAAACATATCGGCGCCGGGGATTTAATATTTATATTGTGATAAAATATAGTTATTAATCTGCGTTCATCTGCGGTTCCGTTTTTCACTCCTCCTCTTCATCCTCATCCTCTTCCTTACCCTCTGCAAGCAGTATCTCCCCGTAAAGCAATTTCTCAATCACCTGCGAAACATACAATCGCTTCTGGTACTTCTCTATATCCTCATTCATGTGGAGCATGGAATCAATCTGAACCCGCAGCAATACGAACCTGAACTTCTCCTTGTCCTCGATCTCCATTGATTTGATGCTCTCAAGAAGATAGGGCAATTTATCGGGCTCGTCCACCACTTCTGCAATAGTAAGAATATTCTCGTGAACGTTTTCAATATCCACGTCCTTTTTGCCGATGAGAAGCCCCAGGGTTTTCAATGAAAATTTTTTATCCGTGTTATTAACCATGCAAACCATTATTCTTTATCTATTAAGTCCTATATTATCCCAGCGGAGAAGTAATGGAACCTGTAATTTTAAAGACATTCCACATGGGAAAGATGAAAGAGTATCTTGCCATGCCGGAAGGAGAGCTGCATACAGACCTCGGGGTAATCAAGCTTGATGAACTCAGGACAAAAACCTTCGGGGATACGATAAGCTCACACCTCAGTATCGAATTTATCATCCAGAAACCAAGAGCCCCTGATTTTTTCGCTCATGCGAAGCGAAGCGGCGCGCCCATGATGCCAAAGGATATTGGGGTGATTATTTCAAACACGGGATTATGCTCCTCAGATTACGTGCTGGATGCAGGTACAGGTTCGGGGATTCTTGCTATCTATCTTGGCATGATTGCAAAAAAGGTGGTTTCGTACGAGGTAAAGGAGGAGTTTCTTGAGATGGCGAGGCAGAATATTGCTCTTGCAGGTCTTACTAATATTGAATTGCGACTGGGGGATGTAGTGGAGGAAATCCAGAAGCTTGATGAGAAATTCGATGTCGTAACCCTTGATACCATTGCTGCTGCACAGGTTGTCCCGCATGTTCCGCGTGTTCTTTATCCTGGAGGTTTTCTTGCTGCATATTCGCCTTTTTTTGAGCAGGCCAAGGAAATCAGGGAAGCTATCGCGAAAACCAATTTCACCGAGGTCAGGACGCTTGAGAATATAGAGCGTGAGATTTCTTTTACAGAGAGGGGGACACGCCCATCGACTTCGAGGGTTGGTCACACCGGCTTTATCACGATAGCCAGGCTTTAAAACTATGCAAACAATCAGGAGCTGTTCCTGATGATAGAAATAACCTCTTCGTCAGAAAGGTCATACCAGTTCCTGTACGCATCCGCCACTGCAAAAGAAATCCCATGCCTCACGTTAAGGCATACGAGTTCATCCACCTCAGGAAGGATCAAGTCAACAGTTCTACCCGAGGATGTAGGAACGGCGACGATAATTTTCCCTGGCTTATTTCTTTTAACAAACCTGACAGCGGCAAGCATCGTATAGCCTGATGCAAGCCCGTCATCCACAAGAATTACAATCCTGTCCGCCAGGGAAGGAAAGGGTTTCCCCTTCCTGAAGACCTGGTTTCGTCTTTTGATAACTCCAAATGTATCTTCCGCCTGCGCCTTTATCTCGTCTTCTGTAAGCCCGAGCTGGTCAATCAATGGTTGATTTAAGATTACTTCCCCATCCAGCCCCATTGCGCCGAAGCCCGCCTCAGGATTATAGGGTATCTGGAGCTTTCTCACTATCATTAAATCCACGGGCAGATTAAGCGATGCCGCAATCTCCCTGGCAACTGGAACACCGCCTGATGGGATTCCAAGGACTATGCCCGGGCAATTCCTGTATTCTTTAAGTTTTTCGGCAATCAGGCTACCTGCTTCACCTCTGTCTTCAAAGACATGGAGTTTATCTCTCAGGGAAATTTCTTCGATTAACTTACCCATCCTACATCTTTTCCATCATTTCCAGTGCTTCTTCAAGCGGTAGCGCCGGAGCAATATGTGGCACTCCTATTTCCCTGAACGGGTGGGTTATCTTCAGGATTGCCTCCTCGTTCGGGGCATCGAATATTGCCACTGAGATGTGCCTCCCAATAAGTAGATATCTGCCTATCAGGTTTACTTCTTCGGGATATTTGAATTCTTTCCAGAGTTCAAGAAGCTTTGATGTATTCTCAGGCGCCCACTTAAACCATAATACGAATAACATGCACTCACCTCCCATAATTCATATATAATCAGGCATTATTTAAGGGCTTCGATGAGAATTTTCTTTGCTGGTTCTATAAGAGGCGGGCGAAATCTCTTGCCTGTCTACAAACAGATAATTCAACTGCTGAAAAAGCTGGGGCACACCATTGTGAGCGAGCATGTAGCCTCCACGCAACTGGAGGAATCTGAAGCCAGGCTTACGGAGGAGGAGATATTCAGAAGCGATATAAGCTTCATAGACGAGTGCGACTGCCTTGTGGCTGAGGTCACCATGCCATCCATCGGCGTGGGCTACGAGATATGTTATGCGGTATCGAAAGGTAAACGCGTGCTCTGTTTATATAAAGAGGGAACGAATGTATCAGCCATGGTGCTGGGGAACAGGCGAGTGACCTCAATTCAATACGTGGACGTGAAAGGACTGGGGAAAAGTCTTGCTTTATATTTCAAAAATCAAACAGAGAACTCTGGGATTTAACCTCTTTTTTTTCTTCTTTCTTAACTTCAACTTCCTGCTCTTCCTCAGCGTCTGATTCCTTCCTCCTGCCAAATCCACCGAACAGCTCCACCTCATGCTCGACCTCAGCTTCCCTCAGAGCCTGCGCCTCGTCGTATATCTTCTGGACATTTTTTGTCACGGACTTTGACTCCAGAAGAAATGCTATCTCTTCGGGCTCAAGTGCGAGCAATGCTGCAGCATAAGGCGCATATATCTCGTCCTTCAGCATCATCCTGAAAAAGGGCAATAACTGCGAACGGGTATAACTCATGGAGACATGACAGTGAGCCCCGATCTTTTTTGCTGTGGAATCCCGCACATGCCTCATGCCCTTTGTGGCTCCCAGCTTTCTCCATAGCGTCGGCGTCTGGTACTTCACGAAACCGGTATAACGATGAGACCGCGCAACCACCATCCCTGCGGTCATCAGCACGCTGGCATATCTCCACATGTTGTAATTCTGCCTCCGGCTCACCCTGCCAAGGAATACAGACGCCCTTCCTAGATAACGATACCCTTCTTCAAGGTCTTTTGCATCCGTATATTGAAGCGGCAGATTCTCGTCCACCCACTGGATGAAATCCTCAGGATTCTCATCAAGATTAAAAGTAGCTTTATGCGCCTCAATGATATTTCCTCCTTTAAAAATTTTCACCAGCACTTTAAAGATGCTCTCTTTGCTATCCCGCTCACCCGTGATTAAATCCGCAAGTTCAAGCATGGTCTTTCCCTGAGCCACAGCCTGAAGGTCATTTATGGCGCTTCGCAGGTCACCGTTAGCGTTCTCTGCGATCTTCTCAATCACGCCAAGCCCGCACTTTATGCCTTGTGCCTCCACGATCCTTTTAAGCGCTGGAATCATGGAACGCGACATCACAGAACTGAACTGGATGGGCTTGCAGGCACCTCGCAAACCAGTGGACATGTCGTAGAGTTCGTTTGCAATAAGAATTATGGGCTGGTTTGTCTTTTTTATCAGTTCGAGTATGGCTTTCTCCCCTCCCCTGTCCGCTGTTCCGTGGATATTATCAGCCTCGTCCATTATCACAAGCCTTTTTATACCGCTGAACGTACGCATCTGTGAACCTGAGCCTGCTACCTTTTCGATTATTTCCGCAGTTCGCTGGTCGCTGGCGTTCATTTCAAGCACCTCCCATCCCATATCGTATGCAAGAGCGTGGGCTGCCGTGGTTTTGCCTATCCCTGCCCTCCCGTAAAGCACAACAGCCCTCGCCTCAGGCGTGCCCTGCATCCATGCCTGCGCCCAGTTTTTAAGTTCCTCCACTGCCTTATTGTGACCCACTACCTCTGAAAGCGTTTGCGGGCGGTATTTTTCTGTCCAGTCGAGAGACGTCATGATTTATCAGTTTTACAAACTGTATCGCTTAAATACATATCTTTTCATTAGGCTTGTGATGAGAATAAACGCAATACAGCTTTGTATTAACTCGGCTATAATGATGTCCAATCTTTTCATCCCCGTGATTGCGCAGGATATCGGTGCTTCGGACACTGAGATAGGTATAATAGGCGCCGTGTACGGGGCATCGCTTTTTATTTCAACATACATATTCAGCAGGACATCGGACGCATTTCCTCCCAAGACATTCTTATATGCAGGTTTCCTGAGCGCCGCAGCTTCATTTTTCCTCCAGGTTTTTGCGAATTCCCCTCTCAGCCTTGGAGTGGTCAGGGCACTGGCAGGGTTCAGTGTCGGGATTTATCCTGCTGTGTTTTTGCTGTATGTTTACAACCTTAAACGAAGTATTGGAAAGTTCAGTTCTTTCATGCCATTGGGCTGGGCTATAGGGGATATGCTGGCGGGATTAATTGCAATTTACTGGGCTATAAGAGGAATTTTTGTTATAGCTTCATTATTTTTTGCACTGGCGTTCTTGATCACATTGACCTTGCCGCCAGGGGAAATCCGTACAAAAAAGAAAACGGATTATTTTTCCCCGCATATCCTGAAAAAAAATTGGAATGTTTATTTTGGATTTTTCCTCCGCCAGATCGGGGCTAACAATGTCTGGGTAATTTTCCCCTTGTATCTTGTGAGCCTCGGAGCGAATGAACTGGAGGTTGGATTAATTTATACGTTGAACCCTGCCCTGCAATTTTTCATTATGAGACGGCTTGACAGGATCAACACCAGAACGCTGATTCATGCCGGGGATTTATTTTCAGCAGCGGCGTTCGTAGCGCTAATACCGCTGACAATATACTATGAGGCGGTTGTGGGCATGATTCTTATCGCTTTCTCCTATTCATGCCTGTATGTAGGTTCAACGCGTATGCTCATTGAAACAAACGAAGAGAAAGGAGCTGCCGCAGGTTTGCTCAATTCTTCGATTGCCTTTGCAACAATAATCGGCTCCCTCATAGGTGGTGTGATTCTCCAGTACTACAGTTTTAAGGCTGTTATGGCAATGGGGGCTTTTTTTGCTGTTCTGGGCTACGCGGTCGTGGGTTTCAAAAGTTCCGGCAGACCTCAAAAAAGTTCCTGAATATGTCATTTCCCCGCTCAGTGTGTGAGACTTCGGGATGAAACTGCACGCCGTATAATGGTTTTGTCTCATGTTTCATGGCTTCCACCTCGCATATCCTTGAGCGCGCAAGCTTTATGAAATCAGGCGGAAGAGAGCATACCTCATCGGCATGCGATGCCCACACGTTTGTTCTTGGACCAATGCCCTTTAAAATATCATCTTCCTCTACGATTTCTATCTCGACAGCTGCATAGCCGCCGTAGGTGCCTTTTCCAACCTGCGCGCCATAAGCCTGCGCCATTACCTGATGCCCGAGACAGATGCCGAGAATGGGAAGGTCGATGTCCTTGACATATAAGCTGCAGTTGCCTGCGCGCTCAAGGGTAGGACCTCCGCTTAGTATGAGCCCGTCGGGTTCTTTTGATAAAATTTCTTCTACGGAGGAGGTATTTTTCATGAGCTCTACTTCCTGGTCCAGATCGCGCACCGCGCGGTGTATCAGGTGGCAGGTCTGCCCGTAATTGTTGATGACGACGATTTTTACCATTTATTCATCCGGAATCTGTGCAAGCTTTAACCCTGCCATACCCATAATGATAACAAAAATCAGCAGGGCAGCAGTATACCCGAATCCTGAGGCTGCGGGCAATATGAACTTTGCAGCAGCAATTAAAATAATAAATACCGCCACGCAGCCTATTGATATAATAATTTCAAGAGGCTTTTTTTTCATAAGACCACAAGTTTTGCATCTATTATTCCATCAACTGCCCTTATCTCATCGAGTATCTCGTCGCTCACTTCGCTGTCTATGTTAAGCACCATGATCGCATCGCCTCCTCTTGTAATCCTGCCCACCTGCATCCCTGCGATATTGGTATTGTTCTTCCCGAGTATCATGCAGCACGGTCCTATGATATTTGGTCTATCCTCATGCTTTGCCACTATCATATAGCCTGAAGGCACTACGTCAATCCTGTACTCATCGATGAGCACGATTCGGGGTTCCTTCCCTATTATGGAGCCGCTCACCAATTTCTCCTCGCCCTTCCTGCTCAGTTTTACTGAAATCTGGCTGGGATATCCCTCAACAGTCTTTGATTTGCTCTCGATTACCTTTATCCTGCGCTCTTTTGCTATTACGGGCGCATTTACATAATTCACGCCTGCACCGAGTATGGGTTCAAGTACTCCTTTGAGTACCGCAAGTGTTACGGGCGCCACGTCCTTGTCGGCTATTTCCCCGCTGTATGACACTTCGATCTTCTCATAATTGCTTCCGATGAGCTGCGTGCACAGCTTTCCCATTTTTTCAGCAAGAGGCAAAAAAGGCTCGATAATCTGCATCACATCGGGTTTAACATAGGGCATGTTAATGGCGTTTTTCACAGGAAGACCGCTCAACGCGTTCACTATCTGCTCAGCCACGGATACGGCTACATTAATCTGGGCTTCTTCGGTTGACGCCCCGAGGTGAGGGGTAACGATAACGCGGTCAAGCTCAAGAAGCGGGCTGTCAAATGGTGGCTCCTTGACGAAAACATCGATGGCTGCGCTGCTTACGATGCCGTCTTTAACCGCTTTTGCAAGCGCTTCTTCGTTGATGATTCCGCCTCTTGCGCAGTTGATGAGCCTTGAGCCCTTTTTCATAACCGCAAATTCCCTGCCGCTGATGAGGTCTTTTGTCTCCTTGGTTAGCGGGGTGTGGACTGTGATATAGTCGGCGTTTTTAACTATATCTTCTACCGTTGTCAGCTCAACACCGAGTTCATGGGCTCTCTCCTGCGATATGAATGGGTCGTAGGCAAGGATTTTCATCTCCATTCCCTGCGCCCGTTTTGCCACCTCTGCCCCTATCCTCCCAAGACCAACAACCCCAAGTACCTTTCCGCGAACCTCAACACCCATGAATTTCTTCCTGTCCCACTTCTTGCTTTTAAGTGAGGCATTTGCCTGGGGAATATTCCTGGACATCGCCATCATCATGGCTATGGTATGCTCGGCGGCAGATATGGTGTTGCCTTCGGGCGCGTTTACGACGATTATTCCCCGCTCTGTGGCAGCATTCACATCTATGTTATCCACGCCCACCCCGGCGCGACCAATGATTTTGAGTTTCTTTCCTGCATTAATGACGTCCTTTGTTACCTGCGTTTCACTCCTGACGATGAGCGCTTCGTAATTTCCTATCCTTTTTATGAGTTCGGCAGGCGGAAGACCTGTTGCTATATCAACATCAAATTCTTTTTTTAATATTTCAATGCCCTGCTCTGATACGGGGTCGCTTACAAGTATTTTCACTATTATCACCAGTAACGGGTTTTTAATAGGACTAATAGCATTTCAGCTTTTCGTTTAAGGCTTAGATATTTCAGGCTTGAAGTAGAAGAGGAAGCTATGCCAGCCGCAAGACCGTTTGTGTTCATCAATGCTGCCATGAGCGCGGATGGGAAAATCGCAACTGTCGAAAGAAAACAGACCAGGATTTCAGGCAGCCTTGATTTTGAGCGAGTGGATGAGTTAAGAGCCTCATCCGATGCAGTGATGGTAGGTATAGGCACCGTGCTTTCGGACAATCCCAGCCTTACGGTGAAATCAAAAGAGCGAAGGGAAAAGCGGCGTATGCGGGAGCTTCCCGAGAATCCCGTGAGAATAGTGGTGGACAGCCTTGCAAGGACACCTCTTGATGCTGATATTTTCAAGAAAGGCGAAGGCAAAAGGATAATAGCTGTCTCGGAAAGCGCACCGAAAGAAAGAGTAAAGCAGCTTGCTGAACATGCAGATGTAGTTGCTGTCGGTGAAAAAAACGTTGACCTTGGAAAACTGCTTTCGGAATTAAAGGCTCGAGGAATCAAACGCCTGATGGTGGAGGGAGGAGCAACATTGAACTGGGGGCTGATTTCTGCAGGGCTTGTGGATGAGATTTATACCTTTATGGGCAATATAATAATCGGTGGCTCAGGCGCGCCCACGCTTGTGGATGGCGAAGGATGCACTGGTGAATTCTGCAAGCTTAAGCTAATCTCCTGCGAAAAACTGGAAGACGGGGTTCTTATCAGATGGAAGTTTGATGAACCCTTCTAAACACAATCTTTAATAGCCTTTACGTCAATTGTAAACTTATGGTCAAGCTGGATCAGATCAACATTTCAAACAACGGTCTCACAAAGTTTTTCAGTCCCATCGAGGCTTCAATACTGAAGACGTTATGGAACGAAGGCGAGATGACCACGTCAGAATTAACCGAAAAAACAAAGATTCCATTGACAAGCGTAGCAGGAACCCTTGATCGCCTCGTCAAGGCTGGATATGCAGCAAGGGGCATGGAAAACGTAAACGGCAGGGTGCGGTATGTATATGAGCCGGTTTTTTCCGAAGAAGAAGCTGCAACTGAAATCACCACTAAAATCCTGGACAGCCTTGTGGACGCTTTCGGACCTGTTGCACTTTTGAATTTCTCAAAGTACAGTGATAAGAAATGAATTTATTAAGTGAAATAAACTGCTATGGCACGTGCCTTAAATTATCCGCTCCTTTTATTGCGCTGTTTATTGTTATTTCAATCGCATTACTTGCAGCAAGCCTGAAGCCGGGATAGCAGGAAGGGAAGCGCTCTCCTCGGCGCGCAGCAAGGTTGATAAAGTATTTATCTAAGGAAAAGTAAGAATGGTGAAAATATGTGGCTTAAATTGAGACTGTATTTAGTAATGGCATTATTGTTTTCCATAATCTATGGACTTGTAATAGTAGTGATGAATATCGCCGGGTTAAGCAGTTTGGGTGGTTTTTATTTTTATGGAATTCTGGCTACTGTCATGCTGCTCATCCAGTATATGATAGGCCCAAAGCTGGTTGAATGGACTATGGGTGTCAAATATGTGAGTGAACAGGATGCACCATTGCTCCACAGGATGGTAGCAGAACTTGCAAGGGATGCGGGGATTCCAAAGCCGAGGGTAGGCATTGCAAAAATACCCATACCCAACGCCTTCGCATTCGGTAGGTGGGCAAGCGACGGGCGCGTATGCGTCACTGAAGGGATAATGAACCTTCTTGATGAAAAGGAGCTCAAAGCTGTGCTGGGACATGAAATATCCCATCTGAAACACAAGGACGTAGTGGTCATAACGATGATAAGCGTTATCCCAATGATAGCATGGTATCTCGCAGGAAATTCACTGTTCTCGGGCAATCGAGGGCGCGGAAATAATATCCTTATCGGTATAGCGGCTTTTGCAGTATATCTAATAACAAATCTTCTTGTGCTGTACGTTTCAAGAATCAGGGAATATTACGCTGACGAAGGGTCAGTGCAGCTTGGAAATCAGCCGCATTACCTTGCCTCAGCCCTGTACAAACTTGTGTACGGCAGCGCAAAGGTTTCAAAGGATACATTGAGACCTGTAGAAGGAATGAAAGCCTTTTTTGCAAATGACCCTTCACGCGCAGCTGTTGAGATAAGGGAATTGTCCCAGCTCGACCTTGATGGAAGCGGTACCATCGATTTCAATGAACTGATGGCACTGCGGGCAAAGCCTGTTAAAATAAAGACCACAGATAAGATACTGGAAATGCTCAGCACCCATCCCAATATGCTCAAGCGTATCCAGCGGCTGTCTATGCTTCAGGGGACTTCCGCTTATTAATTTTTATCGATACCTCACTTTCGAAAGTCAGTCCGATTTTAAGATATTCACATGATTCTTAGTTTGGGGAGGGGCATTTCCTTTCCGAAAAGGTTAAAAGGAATGTGATATTATGAGGAAAAATCATTCACTCGTTATGCAGTGATTCCCTCCAAATTGTTTTGAGGATTCAAACGTTGCTTTGGCAATCGTGGAATTTCCGTAATCATTGCATATAAAATATGAATGATAGCCGAATGGCTGTCCCTTATCGGGACATGTACAGTGCATTATGAAATGCATAACCCCAACAGTTGTTGGAAAAGGAGGACTATAGGTTGTTAAATGAATTAATGAATAGAAAAACAGACTTAAAAGATAAGTCTGAAGAGTACAAAAACAAGAGAAACGAATTCAATCTGGAAGCAAGTAAGTGGGCGAGTAAGAGAAACGAATTAAATAAGGGCACCAAAGAAAAAATCGATGAGGCTCAGGAACTCAAGAAGCTGCGTGATGAGAATAATGAAAAGGTCGCGCAAGCCAAGCTCAAGCGTGATGAGTTGAATGAGCAGGCTAATAAAATATATGCTGAAATTGATAAAATCCGAAAGAGCCTGAATCTTGGCGATGGACCCTCGCTTAAAGAGTTAAAAAGACAGATAGACGTGCTGGAGTTTAAACAGCAGACCGAGGTAATGACCCCTGCCAAGGAAAGGGAACTCGTAGATAATATAGCCTCGTTAACCGAAGAGCTGAAGCGCAAAAAACATCAGCTCGAGGGCAATACCGAATTAAAATCATTGCTTGAAAACGCCCAATCCCTGCGTGATGAGGCGTTAGTATACCACAATAATGTTAAAGAGTATGCCGACGCTGCGCAGGAATACCATGATAAGATGATTGTGATTTTCAAAGAAGCCGATACAATAAGGGCAGAATCAGACGCAGCGCACAAGGAATTTGTGAAGGCGCAGGAAGCGGCTGATGAGCAGCACAGGTTGTTCATACAAACACAGAAAGAAATCCGTGAACTCAATAAGGTAATAATCGGATTAAAGAGAAAGACAAAGGAAAGTAAGGACGAATCCATACGGGAGCAGGCTAAGAAGGAAGCCGAGGAAGTATATAACCAGTTCAAGCTCGGTGAGAAATTGAATACCGAGGATTTGATGCTGCTCCAGAGGTCGGGACTTCTGTAACCCGATTCTCTTTTATTCCAATGACATGAATATCCGGGTTCATGTTTTCATTTCAGGGAAAGTTCAGGGGGTATTCTTCCGCTCAAGTACGAAGGATCAGGCAGAGGAACTGAGCGTCAGCGGCTGGGTTAGGAACCTTGCCGATGGAAGGGTTGAAGCTGTTTTTGAGGGTGAAGAGGGAAATGTTAGAAAGATGATAGAGTGGTGCAGGAGAGGACCGGAATATGCAAGGGTGGAGGATGTGGGAATTGTACAGGAACAGTATAAAGGGGAGCTTAAAGGGTTTGCACTGCGTCGGTAGATATAAACGGCAACAGGTTTAATTGTAGACCGAGAGAGGAAGGGCGGCTGCCGGCGAGATTTCGCTGAGGAAAGTCCCCTCACCTTCTGGACCGCGGATGCCTGTTAAGGGCATAGGGTGAGAATCCTGGCTCTGGAACAGAAACGATACCGCTGCGCAGATATGCGATGAGTTCGAAAGAATGAGGTCATGCGTGTGCGGGTGGAACGGCGAATCCCCGCGGGTGCAAGCCGAAATAGGGCAATAAGGGCAGTCCAGACCTGTCCGAGTACGGCGCATAGCTGAATGCTGCATAAGCGCGATAAGGGCATTGCCCTTGCGCTAAACATAAAGGGGCTTACTCTCCTCACTCAAATTTATATTCATAAATAGCATAGGGAGTTTATATGCTTAAAAAAACCGAGTTCGAGGCAAAAGCAAATAAAATATACGAATCTAATAAAAAGGAGTGGGAGAGCAGGTACTTGGGTAAAGTGATAGCTATAGATTTAGATGCAGAAAAACTTGCTGCTGTAGCGGATTCGCTATTGGAAGTGGATAAATTAATCGATAGGTTATGCCCGGATCATAAGATACTTGTTAGAAGAGTGGGGAAAAAATCAACGGTTGCGCGTGTTTTCAGGGCGTGAACGTTTGCTTGATAACACTTTTTCCTATATTGACAATGATCCTTTAGTTGTAATTAAGCTGATAAATCCTTCGACAGGTCGTGAAAAAGAAGCCTTAGCCTATGTTGATACAGGTTCGGATTCCATAGCAATTCCGAAAGACGTCTGGGAGGAATTAAATATCACAAGCTTTCGAGTGACATCTATTTCAGTTGTAGGCGGCGCTATTACAACATGGTACACAAAATTAGATGTGGAATTCCTCGGGAAACTGCACAGGGACGTGATAGTATTCTATCAGGAAGTGGGAGATGTGCTTCTCGGCAGAGCGGTGATAGACAATTATGCCGTAACTTTTAATGGAATAAATTCAACGCTCTCGGTGAGTAAAAAGTAATTATAGGTTCTCAAACAAAGGCAGTCCAGACCTGTCCGAGTACGGCGCATAGCTGAATGCCGTAGGGTGCTACAAAGGTACTACCTTTGCGCTAAACATAAAGGGGCTTACTCTCCTCACTCAATTTATTTTGGTATGAATGGATTCATTTTAATACTTCCCCAATCCAATCTAACATCATCATGCCCTCCATCATAGACCCCATCTACGGTCACATTGCAATAACCGAGCTTGAGCAGCTCATCATCAACACCCCGGAGATGGCGCGCCTGCGCCGCATCCAGCAGCTCGGGCTTGCCGACCTCGCCTTTCCTGGCGCCAACCATACGCGTTTTGAGCACAGCGTGGGTACGCTCTTCATCGCAGATAAAATGGCAAAAGCACTGGGTCTATCGCAGGAGGAGATAGTAAAAATCAGGATTGCAGCCCTTCTCCATGATGTGGGGCACTGCGCATTCTCGCATGTCGTGGAAAGCGTCCTTAAAAGAAACCCGTTATACCAGCCAGTGATCAATGGAAAGAATTTCCTGAACCACGAGATGTTCACAAAATACATCATAGCAAATTCATTCCATACAAAGCCTGAAATTGCAACACTTGCAGGCGCGCCGTTCTTTGAAGAGATCGCCCGGATGGCAACTGGCGATGTTGATGCGGTTTCAAAACCCTATCTTGCGCAGATAATCTCAAACGACATAGACGCTGACAGGATTGATTTCCTGCTTCGCGATTCATACCACACGGGCGTCTCTCTCGGGCTTGTGGACCTGGATCAGATTATAGGAAGCATGTCGCTATACAACGGCAGGGTA
The DNA here is from genome assembly GCA_027460525.1 of Candidatus Methanoperedens sp. Classification (NCBI taxonomy): domain Archaea; kingdom Methanobacteriati; phylum Methanobacteriota; class Methanomicrobia; order Methanosarcinales; family Candidatus Methanoperedentaceae; genus Candidatus Methanoperedens; species Candidatus Methanoperedens sp. The sequence continues at coordinate 5,748 of JAPZAS010000030.1, read as the reverse complement.
ATACTGGGCGGTTCACAGAGTTACGACGAGGATATGGCGCTCACAGCCGCTGAATCCATGCTGATTGCAAGGGCGCATCATTATTCCGCGATTATCCATAATCCCAGAACGCAGGGAGCAAGGGTGATGCTTCTCCACGCGCTTGAAAAAGCGCTTGGCTTATATGAAAAATCGGGGAACGATGTCAGGACAACAATGGCGAAATTCTTCACTTCATACATAGACAGCGACCTTTTGAATTTTATAGAATCCAATGGGGATGAGAATTCCAAAAAACTGGTCTTGAACCTGCGAAACGGTTACATCTGCAATGCAGTTGCGCGTTTTACCTACAAGAACCTCAATCCGTTGACAAGAATGGCGCTTTCAACCATTGCCAGGAATGGTGTTGCCAGGAAGATGTTTGAAGATGAGCTTGCAAAACGTTTTGCGAAAAAATACGGCGCTCCTGTGCTTATAGACCTTGATATCGCAAGTGGAATCCCCAAAAGCACCCGGGTAAAACTCGGGGAGGAAGAAGGATTTTTCTATGACGAATCCACCCTGGCTAATGGGCTTGTAAGGGCGATTTCGCGCCAGATATCGCTGTGCATATTTTCAAGGAAAGAGGATGATTCCTCGCTATCCCAGGCGTCTCACGATTTCCTGCTCGGTATTGAGAGCCTGTCCCCAAAGCTTTTGCACTTTATCAGGAATGAGAACAACCTGCCCATCGAAGGTCTTCTTCTTATTTTCTACAGCGCGCACAGGATGTTCAGCAGGGAAGCGGAAGGAAGAATCACAATGCCAAGGCTTCGCAATATTAACCTGATATACCGCCTTGTGAGGGAATTTGAAAAAATAGACAGGCTGCGCAATCTATTCGATTATAAGTTCCACAACCGCTATGGCTTCCCGTACAGCGACAGGCTTTTTGAGGATATTCAGCTTCTTGTGGCAATGGGAATGGTGGACGAGGACCTGCGGTATTTTGAAAAAAAAGGCAGGTGGCAGCAGCGATACGAGTATGTTCTGACAAGCGATGGTCTTGAGTATGCACAATTAATCGCATCCGCATACCAGAACGAATTAAAGCTAATTGAAAACTATTTAACAATCAACAAACACTCTATTCCCAGGGACATTGTGAGTATCGCAAAAGGCAGATACAGACAAGAAGTAAAAGCATAAGATTTAAAATGAGTTACTGCCACTGCTAATTGAGTCGAATTTTTTGGATGAATTTATATACCATAACAAAAGAATATGATTCAGAGGGCAGGAAAATGAATGAAAAGCTAAGTTTAGATAAAGACGACCTTGTAATTGTTATTGTCATAATTGTTGTGTTTCTGGTTGTAGTCGGTGTTGGCTGGCTGCTGCTCAGTCATTGAAGAGAAGCATAAAAATTTATTCTTCTGATTTCGCTTCTCTTATAACTTCTTTCAGGGCATCCCGCAATCTGCCTTCAGGGTTTAAGATGTCGTCGGCAATCATATCAATAAGGAGGTCAAACCCGCCCGGGCTTGAGGATAAATAGTCCCTTATAACTGCATCCAGTCTTCCACAGCAGTCCACACATAAGTCAACGCCTTCTATCTCGGCATCATTTACAGGCTCAAGAGCAGTATGGCACAGGAAACATTCACTCATAACATCACCAGCGCCGTTAATGAACCTGACATCTTATCAATGTTATGCATCAGTGGCGATGCTGTCGAAAATTTAGTAACGCTTAAACTTTGAGCCGTTTATTAGGTCGCGCATGGTAAAAGTAGAAGTTGTGATGGATGAAAAAGCAATTCTTTCGAGGCACATGCTTAACCTCAAGCTCATAAAATTCTCATGGGCATTGTTTTTCATACTGATAGGAGGAAGCTGGATTCTTGAAAGCCTGCACCGCATAGACAACACACAAAAATGGGCATTCATATATGCAGGAAGCGGCGGAATACTGCTTTTGTTGAACCTTCTGCGGATTATCTGGAAGCTCAATATCAGCAGGTTCACCATCGGGCTTGGCGTTCTGGGAGTTCTCTTAGGCGCAGTGAAATATTATGCGCTTCCCGATTTTTCTATCTTGGCTGCGGTGGTGCTGATTGTTGGAGTGTTCATGCTTTTTGAAGCGATGAGAAAATAATTTCAGCAATGTTATTCTCCCCAGGATCGCAGGATGATTAACACTGAATGAATCAGTGGGCCCGACCGGATTTGAACCGGTGACCGCCCGGTTATGAGCCGGGCGCTCTGGCCTGACTAAGCTACGGGCCCGAATATTTTTCTTCAAAACGCCGCCAACAGGGCTCGAACCTGTGACATCCTGGTTAACAGCCAGGCACTCTACCAGCTGAGTTATGGCGGCATGTGCTTGAAGCGAATCTCTAAAGGCATAATCTGATTTAAGCCTTTTGTTAATGCTTACGCCAAACCTTTGGTTATATTTTTATTCCCTGAACCTTTATGCTGGCAACAGATTCGGCACTCTCCTTTATAGCCTCGCCCGGAATATTAAAATTCTCGATTATAGCCTTCGCAGTCGGGTCGTTCGCCATCAGCTCGATCGGATAATGCGTCTCGTCCATTATTTTTACATCCCTGAAGCCTGCATTCTCTATCGCTTCTAAATATTCATCCTTCATAATAGCGCCCGAAAGGCAGCCGATATAAGCCTCGACGGAATTTTTTACCAAAGCAGGAAGCTCTTTTAGCAAAACCAGGTCAGAAACCATCAGCCTGCCTCCAGGCTTCAGCACCCTGAACGCTTCCTTAAAAACTCTTTTCTTATCTGGCGCAAGGTTGATGACGCAGTTGGATATGACCGCGTCAACTGAGTTATCAGCGGCGGGGATATTTTCAATCTCTCCGAGCCTGAATTCCACATTTATATAATTGCCCGCTCTTGCATTTTCCCTTCCCTTATCAATCATCTCGGGCGTCATGTCCACGCCTATGACTTTCCCTTTCCTGCCGACTTTATTTGCAGCAAGAAAGCAGTCAAAACCTGCTCCTGAGCCCAGGTCAAGCACAGTTTCTCCCTCTTTTAACGATGCAAGAGCCACAGGATTCCCGCACCCAAGACCGAGATTTGCACCTTCGGGAACGGAAGCCAGCTCTTCATCCCCGTATCCTATCCTCTTGCTGATATCCACTGCTTTGTCCGTACCGCAGCAGGGAGTTACGGGAGCACAGCACGGGAGCTGCTTTTTAGCAATCTTCGCATAACCCTCTCTAACTACGTTCTTTATTTCTCGTTCTTTCATTTTGACTCCTCCTTCTCAATTATTCTGTGATTATCTCCTTCATCATCGGACCGAGTAAACCCTTTACCATTTCTGCAAAATCGTCTACCTTGAGCAATGAAAGGCAGCAAACCTTCCCTTCTTTTTCCCAGCTTATGACAGCTAACTTATCGCCTGTGCGGATATTTGCCTTTTCTCTTATCTCCTTGGGAAGTACCATCTGCCCCCTGTCGTCTATGCTTACTATGGATTCCACTTTGCAGCAGCCCAGTTTTTTGTCAAACGGGGGGCAACAGAATTCGTTCTTATCTTTTTTGACCATTTTCATTGCCTCATTGGTAATTAGTATTCTCAATATTTAAATTTTTCTGAATAATCAGAATAGACTGAATACAATAAAATCAATCAAACTAAGGGGAGAACTCTATTAAAAAATATAAGCCAAGGTCCGGAATCGAACCGGAATGGAATCGCTCTGCAGGCGATTGCGTAGCCTTTCCGCCACCTTGGCGTAAGCGGCTACATAGGCATTATGGTTAATAAGGTTTTTCGCTATGATTTTCAATTACATTTTTATATAATTATATAATTTCTTATGCGCAATACTTATATAGAATTACAAACAATGAGAATGCCCCGTACAAGCGAGTATTGTACGCATTGCTAAAATGAAATTTTAACGGAGGCTTATTTATGGCAGGACAATTAGGCGGACAGCCGATCTTGATTTTAAGAGAAGGCAGTCAGAGAACAAAAGGAAGAGAAGCACAAAACAACAACATCATGGCAGCGAAAGCTGTAGCAGCGGCAGTAAGAACAACCCTCGGACCAAAGGGCATGGATAAAATGCTCGTTTCTTCGCTCGGGGACATCGTTATTACAAACGACGGGGCTACCATTCTCAAGGAAATGGACATCGAGCACCCTGCTGCGAAGATGATAGTTGAGGTCGCAAAGACTCAGGATGACGAGGTCGGGGACGGCACGACCACGGCTGCAGTTCTTGCAGGCGAATTCTTAAAGAATGCAGAAGACCTTCTGGAACAGAACGTCCATCCCACGGTCATCGCAAGCGGGTACAGGCTTGCATCAATAAAAGCAAAGGAAATCCTTCAAACCCTTGCGATGGATGTAGACGTAAATCAGAAGGACTTATTATTTAAGATTGCCGCCACTGCAATAACAGGAAAAGGTGCTGAGGCACACAAGGATGTTTTTGCAAATCTTGCGGTAAATGCCGTACTGGCAGTGGTGGATAAAGAGAACGGTAAATATACGGTAGATGTCGAAGATGTAAAAGTGGAGAAAAAAGTGGGTGGCAGCATCGAAGCGTCGGAATTGATCGAAGGCATGGTAATAGATAAGGAGAGAGTCCATACCAACATGCCAAAGAAGGTCAAGGACGCGAAAATATTATTACTCAACGAAGCCCTCGAGATCAAAAAAACGGAGGTGGATGCTGAAATCTCAATAAAATCGCCAGACCAGCTCCAGTCCTTCCTCGACCAGGAAGAGCAGATGCTGCATGACATGGTCAACAAGGTAATTGACTGCGGGGCAAACGTTGTCTTTGTGCAGAAAGGAATAGATGACGTCGCGCAGCATTATCTTGCAAAAGCGGGCGTATATGCGGCACGCCGTGTGAAGAAAAGCGACATGGATAAGCTTGCCCGGGCCACTGGCGCAAAGATACTTACGAGTTTAAAGGAAATCGGTGAATCCGACCTTGGAAAAGCAGGTAATGTTGAAGAGAAGAAGATTGGCGACGAGGCAATGACATATGTTACGGAATGCCATAATCCCAAGGCAGTCTCGATTATCCTTCGAGGCGGAACAGAGCATGTGGTGGATGAGGCAGAGCGGGCGTTACATGATGCATTGCGCGTAGTCGGCGTTGCAATCGAGGATGAGAAACTCGTTGCAGGCGGCGGTTCCCCAGAAGTAGAACTGGCGCTGCGCCTGCGTGAATACTCAGGCACATTAACGGGAAGAGAACAGCTTGCAGTGGCCAAGTTTGCCGAGGCGCTTGAAATAATCCCAAGAACCTTAGCTGAGAACGCAGGTCTTGACCCCATAAATATGCTTGTTGAGATGCGAAGCCAGCATGAGAAGGGCAAGAAAACCGCAGGTCTGAATGTGTTCACTGGCAAAGTCGTGGACATGTGGAAGGAAGGAGTGGTTGAGCCGCTCAGGGTGAAAACGCAGGCAATCGATTCAGCTACGGAAGCAGCTACCATGATTCTGCGCATCGATGATGTGCTCTCCAGCAAATCTGCCCCAGGCGGCGGTATGCCACCCGGCGGAATGGGCGGAATGCCACCTGGAGGCATGGGCGGAATGGAAGGAATGGATTAAATCCTTCCGTTTCTTTTTTTAGGGTTTTTATTTTGTGAACCGCAGATGAATGCAAAACTTTATGAAAGTTTTATCAAAAACTGTTGCGGCAGTTTACCCCGCACAACCGTCACGTCAGTTGACGCCGTACACACGTATGCCAGCGCACGGGCATACGTGGATGCGTCCTCAAGGG